>JBAZOX010000031.1:0-16343 GCA_041648535.1 Desulfobacteria bacterium
CCGGTATGGAGAAATGGGCAGAATGGGCCGTCACAATAAAGTTGTCCAGCGTCAGCAAAGGATCATCTTGAGCGATAGGTTCCGGTTCTGTAACATCAACAGCAGCCCCAGAGATTATGCCCTCTTTAAGGGCTGTATATAAAGCCTTCCCGTCCACAATGGGACCCCGGGCAGTATTAACCAGATGAGCAGTAGGCTTCATCTTTTTCAGCTCTTCCAACCCCAGCATATGGTGCGTTTCCGGGGTAAGAGCACTGTGAATAGAGAGGATATCCGATTCCCTGAGGAGCTTATCCATTTCTACCTTCTCGACTCCCAGTTGTGCAAAAACACTCTCCGGGGTATAAGGATCACAAACTATAATCCTCATACCAAAGCCCTTCGCCTTAGGAATGAGCGTCTGCGGAATACGACCGAATCCAAGAAGTCCCAGGGTTTGTCCCTTTAGCCGGGACATCTTGGGCCATATCTGCTTTTGCATATCCGGGTCAGGTTCACCTTTCCACCCCCCACTCTTTACCGTCTCGTTCAATTTAACGATCCTTCTGGTGCAGGTAAGGATAAGAGCCATAGCGTGGTCTGACACCTCTTCCAGACAGTAATCAGGTATATTGGCCGCCATTACGCCATATTCAGTCGCCGCAGCGACGTCCAGCTTGTCATAACCAATGCCCATACTCTGGATAAACCTGCACTTGGTCAACCCTTTAATCACCTTTCTTGTAAAGGGTTGAAAAGTAGCTACCCCTATTATGGCATCGGCATCGTGGGCAGTATCAATGATCTCCTCCTCGGACATACATAATTTCTTAACTACCTGGACATCCAATCCTTCCCCTTTAATCAGCTTTTCATAATCGGGTGCCAATGGAATATCAAAAACCTGAGCTACCTTAAAACCCATTTTGCTTTCCTCCTTTCATAATTTAAGAGGTTGCTAAAAACTTTTTCAAAGCTCTCTATTTACCTGAGCAAAGGCCTGTAGATATCCATACCAAAGACGTTATTTCTTAACGGTATCCCTCGGATTTACAGAAAAGACCTCATCAACCTTAATTGTTCCAACCCCTTTAACATCCAATTTCATTTTTTCTTTTACGCTTTTTGCAAATTGATCAAAAAGTGGGCCGGAGGTTTGAAATCCCTGAAATGTACCCTTCACCTGGTATCCTGCCGGCGGAAATTTAAAGGACAGGGCTGTTGCTTTCTTTGTCTTCTCCAGATTTTTATTGGTTTTACTCCCAAATATGTCTGCAAAGACTATGGTTTCTTCATCAATTGCTGACAGTGTTCCCTTGGGAGCAAGATTTACAGTCCCCTTTTCATCTAATGTAGCCAGTATCTTTGAGGCACCCTGATCATTGAACATATCCATAACTTCCTTTGACATTTTAGCCATTTTACCTTCCTCCTTTTAAATTATAGTGAAAGTCGTAAATAAGTTGACATAAATCAAACTCTAAATTCTAATATCTAAATCCTAAACAAATCCAAAATTCGAATGACCAAAATGTTTAGAACATTTGAATTTAGGGTTTTGATATTGTTTAGAATTTAGGGTTTCGGATTTAGGATTTTTCATCTTATCTACTTATTATTGTCGTTACCTATAGTTCATCCTGAAAAATATATTAACCCTCTAGCTTAAAGGCCAACGCTACCCCATCCCCTGCAGAAAACTTATCGCCCTTTACTGCTTTGTGTCCGATTGACACTCTTTTTCCTATCAGATCCATAGTGGCTTTATCAGGATCAAGATCAACGATATTCCCCATAACCCACGGTCCTTCATCTAACTCTACCATACTAACGATATATGGAGCATCAAATCCTTCAGGGGGAACCCTTATCACAGTATAGGTCTTTATCTCTCCCCTGGCACTGAGCTCAACAACATCCATGTCTTCACTGCTACATTCCATACAAACCTTTTTGGGCGGTACTGTATACCCACCACATTTGTTACACTTAAGACCACAAAACTTACCACTCATTAAGGCCTCTTTGTATTTATTATAGGTCAATTTGTATTCCACTTTCCTACCTCCTAAAGATCATATTGCATACTGTTGCAAGATCACCGCCAAGGGTGTCTATCATACCTATCTTTGCCCCTTTGACCTGTCTCTCACCGCACTCTTCTCGCAACTGCTTCACTATCTCGTAAGCCTGAGCAGCTCCGGTAGCTCCAATGGGATGGCCTTTTGCCTTCAACCCACCTGAGGGGTTTATAGGTATCTCGCCATTAAGGGATGTTTTACCTTCCTCAACAGCCTGACTTCCCTTCCCGAACTCAAAGAATCCCAGACCTTCAGTTGCAAGTATTTCTGCTATTGTAAAGCAGTCATGCAGCTCACAGACATCTATATCTTTTGGTCCGACGCCTGCTTGCATATAGGATTGTTTGACCGCTGTCTCTCTTGCCTTTATCCTGGTAAAATCCTTTTGAGTATAGAGGGGGCCTGCTGATCCCTGCCCTACTCCTGCGATATAAATAGGCTTTTTAGTAAGCTCTTTTGCCTTGTCAACAGAGGCAAACACCAGGGCTGCTGCTCCATCGGAGAACGGACAGCAGTCAAGCAATTGCAAAGGATCTGCAATAACAATACCGCTTAAAACCTTTTCCACTGTTATTTCTTTCCTGAATTGGGCTTTAGGGTTTAACACTCCATTCTTATGATTCTTAACAGCAACCATGGCCATCTGTTCTTTCAGCTTTTGAAGGGGAATCCCATACTTCTTTGAATAAAGATGAACCGCCATTCCAAACGCCCCAGGAAAGGTAATACCGGCAAAACCCTCATAACGGCTATCACTCCCCATAGCAAATGTCCTGGTAGCCATGGGGGTTCCCATAGCCATCGCCTTCTCTGTCCCCCCCACTAACACTATGTCATAGAAGCCCGATGCAACCCAGAGATACGCATTCCTCATGGCCACCGTAGCAGATGCACATGCACCCTCAAACCTCGTGGCAGGAACATTCGACATCCCAATATCGGCTGCACACATAGGGGCCAAATTCATCTGGCCTTCCTCAAAATCCCCAAGACCATTCCCCAAAAAGAGTGCCTGGATGTCTCTGGGTTCTATATTCGACTCGGTTATTGCATCCATTGCTGCCTCTGAGAACATCTCTATTTGAGTTTTTTCCGACATGCCAAACTGAGTCATGCCAACTCCAACTACTGCTACTTCTCTCATCTTCAATCCTCCTAGAAGAACTTTCTAATGTTTTTTCAACAAAAAACGGGTAACGTTTGAGCTAGAAGATACTCCTGGGCAAATTAATGAACAGTCCTAACCCATCAGGGTATTAGCAATAACTACTCTTTGAATCTGATTCGTACCTTCATAGAGCTGGGTTATCTTTGCATCCCTCATCATACGTTCCACAGGATACTCTCTTATGTAGCCATAGCCGCCAAGAACTTGAATGGCATCCACAGTCACTTTCATGGCCGTATCGGAAGCGAAATTCTTTGACATGGATGAAAATCGAATCACCTCAGCAGGCAATCTGCTCATATCCTTAGCCTGCTTTTCAAGCAATGATGCCGTTTTGTATAAAAGCTGCCTTGCTGCCTCTACCTGAGTCGTCATATCAGCCAGCATAAACTGTATACCCTGAAAGGTAGCAATAGGTTTGCCAAATTGCTTTCTCTCCTTCGCATATCCAACAGCATAGTCAAGGGCACCCTGGGCTATGCCAAGGGCCTGAGCGGCTATACCCGGTCGGGAGAAGTCCAGCGTCTTCATACAGATTGCAAACCCCATCCCTTCGCCACCGAGAAGGTTCGCAGCCGGTATCCTGCAGTCCTCAAAGATTAGTTCCGTCGTATCACTTCCCCGAATCCCCAATTTTTTCTCGTGCTTGCCTACGGAAAATCCGGGGGATCCCTTTTCAACAATAAAAGTACTCAAAGCCTTGGAAGACTTTGCTGTATCCGGGTCTGTCTTGGCAAAGACAGAGTAAACATTGCCAATACCTCCATTTGTAATAAATATCTTGGTGCCGTTTAGAATATATTCATCTCCGTCTTTTACTGCCCTTGTCTGAATACTTCCCACGTCGGAACCTGCACCTGACTCGGTTATAGCACATGCACTAAGATGTTCCCCGCTGGCTATCTTTGGAAGAAACTTTTGCTTCTGTTCCTCACTGCCTCCCAAAAGGATTGGCAGCAAACCCAATTCCTGAACAGCAGGGATAAGTCCGGTACTGGCACATGCCTTTGATAACTCTTCAATAATAATACACAATGCCAGGGGGCCTGATCCCATACCGCCATACACCTCAGGGACATCGGCACCCATAAGGGCGTTTTCCTTGAGGAGTTCTAAAATATCCCACGGGTATTCTTCTGTCTCATCTATTTCGGCTGCCCTGGGAGCAACCTTATCCACCGCGAGTTTCCTTACTGTCTGGCGGATCATCTCTTGTTCTTCAGTCAGATCATATTGCATTTATCCCCTCCTTTGCGGCTATTGGGTAATCCATTTATTAAGACTTTATTATCTTCCCTTGAATTGTGCCTTACGCTTCTCTAAAAATGCCTTTGCCCCTTCCTTTTGATCTTCGGTTTTAAAGAGTTCACCAAAGAGTTTTCTCTCTAATTTCAGACCTTCGTTCAGGGTCATATTAACACCCTCATCTATTGCCTTTTTAGCATACTTTATAGCTATGGGACCCTTCTCCATAATCTTCTTTGCCATTTTTTTTGCCTCTGAAACGGCCTCTCCTTTTGGGGCAACCCTATCCACAAGGCCGATTTCCTTTGCCTCAGAGGCAGTTATCATATCGCCGGTAAATATTAGTTCCTTAGCCTTACCTTTCGACACTAACCTTGGAAGCCTCTGGGTGCCACCTGCACCAGGAATAACGCCCAGGTTCACCTCTGGTTGTCCAAACTTTGCACTCTCAGAGGCAATCCTGATATCACAGGCCATAGCCAGTTCACAGCCTCCGCCAAGGGCCACACCGTTAACCGCACAGATAACCACTTTCTCAAGACCCTCAATTTTGTCAAAAACCCCCTGGAGTTCCTGAGAAAATTCCTCACCCTCTTTTTTGCCCATTTGAGGGAACAGACTTATATCCGCTCCTGCTACAAATATCTTCTCTCCTGCCCCGGTTAGTATAACGGTTTTTACGGCCTCATCCTTTGCCAATTCTTCAAAAACCTCGTCCAGTTCACAGGTAGTCTTGTTATCCAGCGCATTAGCCGGCGGATGGTTAATAGTAACAACGGCTATACCTTCTTCGACCACATAACTCACAAACTCTCGACTCATTATCTAATCCTCCTCAATAATTATGCCTAATTTCAGCTAACGTTGTGGGCTTGCGAAACAAAAACGCCAAGGTCAACGAATCTTGATATGAAGCGTTTTTGTTTGCCTTTCGGCCTTTGCGCAGGCCTGTTGTTATCTGTCCGGCTCGGGCAAGCCAAAAAACTTATCCATACTTATATCTTCAGAATATTTTCTAAATGTTGCTTTAAAGTCTGAATATCATCTGAACTCAGATTACCAAGCTTACTCTTCAATCGCTTTTTATCAATCGCCCGTAATTGAAACACTAAAGCAACAGATGTTGAGATTAATTTATTGGTCGAATCTGGTTCTACGATAAATGTAAATGGAAAATTAGCAGCCTTGCTTTGTGTTGTGAACGGAATAACTAAAACTGTGGGAACTTTTTCAATACTCTCAGAAGTTTGGACTATGATTGCAGGTCTAATGCCTTGCTGTTCATGCCCGCCTGAAGTAGGAATTTCAACAAGATAAATGTCGCCAAAGTTCACTATAATGCAGCCTCAAAAGTATTTAATGCCTCATCGCTTAATGCATCCCAATCATCAAATTCTTTTTTAAGAGAAAAGTCAGCGTCTCTCTGTGTGATGATGCTTTTTTTAAAGATGCGAATAAGACTGAGAAGATTTAACATCTGTTCATCAGGCATATTCTGCAATTCTTTAATAATCTCTTCTTCATATTTGACTTGTGTCTGCATTTTTCAACCTCTTCTTTCATAAGTTAACAGTTGACAATAATTCCATTATATCACAACACGCCCGAAACATAGGGGATAGCAATATATCGCCTCTGCCCCGCAAATTTTTTTTCTCCCTTTTCCCCTGCCCGCAATGAGCAGATAACTTGTTCATAAGCGTAATAGGTTCGTATATCCCGATTCTGGCTAAAACGCCAAGACACCTCTCTGTCTGACTTTTTTGTCGCTTACATGGTTACAAATCAACATCGTTGCATCAAAAGGGTGAGTTCAACACCCCCATAGTATCATAATGATAACCGAATGCCTCTCTTATTGTCCCATTTATCTCACCGATAGTTCCGTATGCCTTCACTGCATCTATTATAAAGGGAAGGAGGTTTTCTCCTGATTTCTTCTCTGCAACTTTCCGAAGCTTCATCAGGGTGTCTTTTAACTTTTCGTTATCCCTTGTTTTTCTCAATTCCCTGAGACCTTCAATTTGGGTCTTTGCCGCTTCACCTGAAATCTCATGGATATCACCTTCTATATCCTCTTCAGGGGGTATTATGAACTCATTCACCCCAACAACTATTCTATCCTTGCTGTCTATTTCCTTCTGGTATTTATATGCTGCTTTTTCTATCTCATTATCCAGCCATTTGCTGTCCATGGCAGCGGTTATTCCACCCATCTCTTCAATCTCATTGATTATCCTGGTAGCCTCCTCCTCTATCATATTCGTGAGGTTTTCAATATAATAGGAACCTGCCAGAGGATCTGCCACATTGGCTACACCTGTTTCATAAGCAAGAACCTGCTGGGTTCTGAGGGCTATTCTGTGAGCCTCTTCAGTAGGTAAGGCTATCGGTTCATCGTAAGAACAGCAGTGTAAAGACTGCACTCCGCTTAGAACAGCCGCCAGCGCCTCATAAGCAACCCGAATGATATTATTCATAGGCTGCTGGGGAACCAGTGAACAGCCGGCAGTATGAACCCCAAACCTGAATTTTATCGACCTGGGATCCTTTGCCTCAAATTTCTCCTTCATTATCTTTGCCCACAGCCTTCTTGCCGCTCTCAGCTTGGCTACCTCCTCAAAGAAATCTATGTGAGAAGAACAATAAAATGCCATTCTGGGGGTAAATTCATCTATTTTCAGCCCCCTCTTCAGTGCCGCCTTGATGTATGCTATTGCCATAGAAAACCCGAACCCAATTTCCTGATATGCATTTATTCCTGTTTCCCTCAAGTCGTATAAATTAACATTTATTGTATACCAATTGGGCATATTTTTCGTACAGTATTCTATTATATCAACGGCCGACTGAAGGCACAGGTCTGTATGGGCTGTGTTGGGGCCAAACCCGCAGTACCGACCCTTTAAAGGTTCATTTTGAATTGTCCCCTTTACCGTGGATATATCAACTCCTCTCTTATCTGCAAGGGCTATATATTGAGCCAGCACGATGGGGGCAGTACATGTGGAGACGACTATGGATACACTGACTTTATCTATGGGTATCCCTTCCATTAGACTCTCCATATCCTTTAGGGAGGAGAGAGGAACACCAATAACTCCGATCTCTCCTTCGGCCAGGGGATGGTCAGAGTCTATCCCAAGGGCAGTAGGCAGATCATTGATAAAATTCAACCCACTCTGCCCTTCCTCTGTCAGATATTTAAGTCTCTTATTTGTGTCTGCAGGGGTCCCAAACCCGCAAAGTTCTCGCTTCGTCCAGACTCTACCCCTGAACATGTTCGAATGGATACCTCTGGTATAGGGATAATCCCCCGGATTACCTATATCTTTGGAATAGTCAATTCCGCTGAGGTCATCAGGGGTATAGACTTCTTTCACTGGAAAACCGGACCAGGTCTTCAACCGTTTCGCACCTTCATAGTATGCTTTCTCTAACTTCTCAAACTTGTCCTCCATCTTATAACCTCCCGGGGATCAATGCCGCTTCCCAAAAACCTTTACCATACTCTACTGTAATTAAGCTCAACAGCCGCTGGACTTATAAATTATTGCATTCCCCTCACTTACATAATAATCCCGCCGTCAACCATTAATACCTGACCGGTTACATAGCAGGCATCGTCAGAAGCCAGAAAGGCAGCAACAAGAGCTACGTCTTCCGGCAGACCAAACCTTCCCAAAGGGATCTCAGAGATAAATTTCTCCCTGAACTTTGGATTCCCTCTGATTACTTCTGTCATAGCCGTTTCAATAACCCCAGGCGCTACCGCATTAACATTAATCCCATATTTGGCCAGCTCTCTCGCTGCTGATTTTGTGATTCCAATCACCCCTGCCTTCGCAGCTCCGTAGTTAATCTGGCCCATTGTCCCCCTTACACCTGCTACCGAGGTAACATTTACGATCTTACCATACTTCCTTTCCATCATATGTGGAGCAACTGCTCGAATACAGTTGTAAACCCCTGTTAAATTTACGCTTATAACCTGATCCCATTCTTCCTCTGTCATTTTGTGAAGCATGGCAGTCCTCGTAATGCCCGCATTATTAACCAGTATGTCCACCTTACCAAACTTCTCTATGGCTGTATCTATGAGCTTTTGAGCCTCTTCTCTGCTGTTAACACCGGCCTTTACGGCAATTGCCTTTTTGCCCATTCCTTCTATCTCTTTTACTACCTTATTGGCATTATCCAGATTCACATCGTTTACTACAACATTGGCCCCTTGTTTTGCAAATTCCAAAGCATAGGCCCTTCCAAGCCCCTGTCCTGCACCTGTAATAACAGCCACTTTCCCTTCCAGTCTCATTTCATTACCTCCTTATTGTAAATTTGATGAAGTCGCAAAAAGTCAAAAATCAGACGGCACAGTAAAAAGCTCCATATGCAAGGCGCGCAAATCCGAAGGAATGAGGCGTACTTACATGTACGCTGCAATGACTGAGGATGCAGAGTAACGCAGCAGATGGACTTTTTACGAAGCCGTCAAATTTAGCCATTGGCTCTTCTGTATCCAAGAGCATCCGTGCCGATTATCGTCTTCTGTATATTGGCAGCCCCCTCCACTATCTGGTAAATCTTTGCTTCCCTGTAGTACCTCTCTACAGGGTACTCTCCTGAAATTCCGTAAGCTCCATAGAGCTTTATAGCTTGATCAGCTGCCTTTACGCCGTTCTCAGTTGCAAAGTACTTTGCCATACTGGTCTCCAGGGTATTACGTCGCCTCTGATCCTTCTGAACAGCACACCTGTGGGTTAGTAACCTGGCAGCTTCAGTCCCCACAATCATGTCTGCTATTATCTCCTGGTTCATCTGAAACTTACCGATAAGCTGCCCGAATTGTTCTCTCTCATTACAGTACTTTACACAAGCATCTATACATGCCTGGGCAACTCCAACCGCCCCAGCAGCACAGCTCAGGCGGGTACAGTCGAGATCAGCCATAACTATGGCAAATCCCTGGCCTGTTTCCCCCAGCAGGTTTTCTTTTGGAACCTTAACATCTTCCATAATAACTTCGCCCGTAGGGCAGGCATGCCATCCAAACTTATCAGCAATTTCAGGGGTTGAAATCCCTGGAGACTTCATGTCCAGTATAAATGCTGACATGCCTTTGTGTTTGAGACTTCTGTCTGTATAGGCAAACATCACGGCCACATCTGCCACCGATGCATAGGTGATCCATGTCTTCGTACCATTTAAAATAAAATAATCTCCTTTTTCCGTAGCAGTTGTCTTCATCGCTGCCACGTCTGATCCAGCATTGGGTTCAGTAATGGCAAAGGCGCCCAACCATTCGGCGCTCACCAATTTGGGGATATATTTCTTTTTCTGTTCCTCATTCCCAAACTTGAGTATTGTCATAGAAGTACCCATGGTTTGCATATTAAAAGGAGCTCTTAGGGAACCGCTGACTCTCGCAATCTCCTCTGTTACTATGGCATGTCCCAAAAATCCTACACCTGAACCACCGTACTCCTCAGGAATAGGACAGCCTAAAAACCCCAATTCCCCCATCTTTCTTACAATCTCCCTCTGAAACCTGTGGGCTTTTTCATCGGCATCAACCACAGGTGCAATCTCTTTGTCTGCAAAGTCCCTTGCCAATTTCTGCATCGCCAACTGTTCTTCCGTAAGATCGAAATTCATTATTTTGCCCCCTTAAGAATTGTGTAACCGTTCACGGTTCTCAGTTTACAGTTTGTGTTCTAGTAACCGTTAACTGCAAACCGTAAACTCTTACTCTTACTGAATGACTATTCATTTTAACGATTAACATACAGGTACTGTTTTGTCAAGGTTTTTAGTTCGATCAGAAAACTGTCATGGAGCAATTTGGCATGTCAATCTATCAGAGAGTGCCAGGAGATCTTTTGGCACTTCATTGTCTGTTTTTATCAGATGGAAAGGTATTGCATACTCCCTTCCTGAAAGTACAGCCGGCATTAACCGAGAGGTACCAGCCTTTAAATAGGAAGCAACATTATAAGCCATTCTTTGGGCTAGTGTAATATCCTGATTATTAGGTGCTGCACCTCTGATGTCTCTTGAGAAAGGCTCGCACACCACCTTTTTACTGATCTTTATACCTGTCTGTTTCAGTTCTTCGTAAAAATATTCGGCTGCGTTCATCTTTTTCCCTTTTGCTTCCCTTTCATCCCTATTATAGCCTTCAGCAACAACTATTACACACTCTTCTCTCTTGTTAATTGCCTCTACTACCTTTTTATGGTCTATTTTACTGCTGGGAAGAACAGTCAGATGGGCGCGTGCCCCAAGACAAGAATGTAAAGCGTGGAATCCGCCTCGAGCCCCCATCATTTCTATAATGTACACCCTTTTATGGGTTCTTGCATCGGCCATATATGACCTTATCTTTTCAGAACCAACCTCTATCCCTGTATGCTGCCCAATACAATCGGTGCCTGACAGATCACTATCTATTGTTACTGGAATAAAAAATGTTTGAACAGAGGTTGGAATAAACTCGCACAGTGAGCACAACCCTCTAAGAGTACCATCGCCACCAATGGCAATAATGCTTTTTACCTTTTTCTTTTTGACCATTATGGCACCTTTTTTTACAATCTCCTCATTTTTAAATTCACTGTATCGCTCACTCCTCAACATTGCACCCCTGGCTTCAGAAAGGGGAGCTGCATGGTAAACCCCAGAGATATGATCCAGTTTCTTGAAAAGAACCCGATCATACACTAAACGGACAAAATCATCATCCCCCCCCAGTACCAATGATTTAAATCCTTCCCTGGCGGCATAGACTTCTCTTCCCTGGTCTTCAAGATGTTGGGTTATGAAAGCAGTAACAGGATTATATCCTGGGGCACATCCACCGTCCTCTATGAGCAAAACATCAAACTCAGAGAACATTCTTTTCCATTCAAAGGCTGATTTTTTAATCTTAGACATCACTTTCTGAGCTACCCTAAGCCTTACTTGAAGCTCCCCAGCATCAACTGGTGTGGTTAAATAGTCATCTGCGCCTTCATTCATAAATTTAATCATCTCTCCCTTCTCATCTAAGGGGGCTGTGACTATGAAATATATACCGGAATATGCGGAGTCAGGATTATCTTTCAAACGTTTGCACAACTCCTTTGCATCCATTCCTGGCATTTTAAGAGAGCAGATAACAATATCAGGAACTGCCTTTTCCGATATCTTTAATGCCTCTTTACTATTCTTTGCTTCCCATAATAAGTAATCCTTGTTTTTCCCAAGTTGGCTCATATACAGTTTTCGTGTTTCTGCATCATTTTCCACCACTAAAATGCGACACTTTTCTATCATTTGTATCCCCCCTTCAATTTTAATCCACTTATATCTTAAAATAGTTGACTGGATAGTCTTTTTTTGTTATTTGTTTGTGTAAATTCATTGAACAATAAATTTACCTATATCTTTGAGGTGAAAACAATTATGAAGGAACCAAAATACCTATTAGGGCCAATGCGCGTCCCTTTTCTCATTTTAACACCAGCCTGCGTTTTATTAGGGTTTGGGACTGCCGTCTGGAGAACCCATGAGGTAAACATCCTTTACCTTGTCTTAGCCTTAATTGGGGCTGTTTGTGCACATATCAGTGTCAATGCGCTTAATGAATACTTTGATTTCAGGAGTGGTTTAGACTTCAAAACAGAGCGAACTCCCTTCAGCGGTGGCAGCGGAACCCTGCCTGAAAAACCTGATATGGCACGTTCAGCTTTGAAGACAGGACTGATAACCTTTGCCATTACAGGCATGATTGGGTTATACTTCGTTTATATAAGGGGTTTATTGCTTTTACCATTGGGTATTCTTGGACTGATAATTATATTTACCTATACTATCTGGATTACCCGTTATCCAATTTTGTGCCTGATTGCCCCTGGGTTGGGCTTTGGGACGTTTATGGTAATGGGTACGGACTTTGTCCTTACAGGCCAATATTCATGGACAGCGTTTATTGCTTCGCTCGTGCCATTCTTTTTGGTAAGCGACCTCTTGCTTTTAAACCAATTCCCAGACGCTGAGGCAGATCAGAGCATAGGCAGGAAACACTTCCCCATTCTTGTTGGCAGGCAAACCAGCAGCCTTATCTACGGTCTATTTCTCCTGTTTGCCTATATGTCTATAATGTTTGGTGTTTATCTTGAATACTTGCCCAAGATCAGCCTCCTAGGAGTTGCTACAATTGTCATCGCTGTGCCTGCCTTTGTTGGTGCGTCTCGCTACCCTGAAGACATAAAGAAGCTAACGCCTTATATGGGTTTGAATGTGATCATAAACATAGCAACACCCATACTGGTTGCTACAGGACTGTTTATTGGATAGGGGTTTAGAGTATGTAGGACAGTCATCCCCTACCCTACCAATCCCCTGTATGCTTCAGCAATCCTTTTACAGATAGGGCCTGGGTGGCCATCCCTTATCTTTTTATCGTTTGCTTCAACGACCGGCATTACTTCCATTATAGAATTTGTCAAAAACACCTCATCTGATGTGAAGAGTTCTTCAGGGGTAATTCTTTTTTCAGCCACCTTGAGTTGCAATTTAGGAATAATACCCAGTACTGCCTCCCTTGTTACCCCGGGCAGAATATGGCTGGATACAGGGGGGGTAAAAATCTTCTCAGATTTTGCTATGAATATGTTGCTTGTGGCGCCTTCGGTCACCTCCCCCTCAGAATTCAATAAGATGGCTTCAAATACCCCTCTTATCCTGGCCTCTTCCTTTGCCAGAATGTTGTTAAGGTAGCATAAGGATTTATGCTGAGACAAGGGAGAAAAGGAATTCTGCCTGATGTCTGATATTATTACTTTAACACCTTGAGCATAGTATTCTTGAGGATATGGGGAGATTTCCTTTGCCATTATTACTATGGTGGGGTCATAGCTATCATTGAAAGTCAGAGTGCCGCGGTGGAGCCCCCTGGATACGGTAAGCCTTATATACGCATCGGACAGGCGGTTGAGTTTTATCAATCTATCCATGGCCGATTTCAGTTCTTCTCTATCCTTCTTGAGAGGAATCCGTAACTTATCAAGGGAGTCGAATAATCGTGAGAGATGTTCGTCAAGCATAAAGACCCGGCCCGAATATGCCCTCATAGTCTCAAATAATCCATCTCCGTATAAAAATCCCCTATCTAATACAGAGATTTTAGCTTCTTCCTTCGACACAAAATCCCCGTTTAGATATACGTAATTGTTCACAATATCAACTCTCCACTAACCGGTTCACCCTGAAGAATGAAAAATTTCCTTTGGAGCAAACATCTTGTAACAGTTCACAGCGGTCAGCTATCAGCATTCAGCAATTATTTTTCCAAAGCCCGAAGTTGTTGTATTCCACAGTATAATTTATATAATCTTCCTGATCACTGTTCACTGATCCCTGTAAACTGCTTGTAGTGAGTCCTAAATGGGTCAAAAAACCTGCTCCAGGTAGCGGGAAAAGGGAATTTTTCAGGATGAGCTAAGCAGTCAAAGCTTCAATCAATGCCTTTGCCTTATCGAGGGTCTCATCAAATTCCCCTTCCAGGGTAGAATCAGCAACTATCCCCCCGCCCACCTGGAAATAGACATCATCCCCCTTTATCAGGAAGGTACGAATAGCGATATTCAGGTCTATATGATTATTGAAACCCAAATATCCGATAGACCCTGTATATACGCTTCTGGCAGTAGGTTCCAGCTCATCTATGATCTCCATGGCCCGAATCTTTGGAGCACCTGTTATAGACCCTCCGGGGAAACATGCCTTTAATAGGTCTATACAATTGTACATGGGGAGCAGTCTTCCCTCCACTGTTGAAACCAGGTGAAAAACCGTAGCATAGGTTTCCGCAATAGCATGCTCCGTTACTTTGACTGAGCCATAGTCACATACCCGTCCCAGGTCATTCCGCTCCAGATCCACAATCATATTGAGCTCTGCCCTGTCCTTCTTGCTTGCCAGGAGTTCTTCTTTTAACCTTCTATCTTCATCATCGTCTTTTCCTCTTGGTCGGGTCCCTTTTATGGGTCTTGTCTGTACTCTATCCCCTTCCACTTTTAGAAATCTCTCCGGTGAAGAGCTGACTATTGTAACATCATCGAAGTTCAGGTAACAGGCGAAGGGGGCAGGATTGATACTACGGAGTTTCTTATACAATTGATAATGCCCCATGGGAAGCTTTGCATGAAACCTCTGAGACAGGTTTACTTGGTATATATCCCCGGCAAAGATATACTCTTTGGCCTTTTCTATAGCCTTTAAATAGTCTTCTCTCGTGAAGTTTGATTCAAGGGCTGGTTTGAATTTTGGTGCATTAATAGGGTCTAATTCTTCTATTCCAGGGTTATCCAGCAGGGTGAGTATCTCCTCTTCTGACTTTCTTATACGGGCTTCAGTCGTTTTTATGGCGAGAGAATCCTCTGTCGCGTCAAAATCAGTTACAGAGAGATACCATCTGTTCTCCTCATGCTCATAGGTTATAACCCTATCATAGAAACAGAAATAACAATCGGGAAGGCCCAGGTCATCAACCACGGTTTTGGGTAATCTTTCAACAAAATGGCAGAGGTCATACGCAAAATAGCCAACCCCTCCACCGATGAAGGGGGAAATAGTTAGATCGGATTGAATCCTATAATGCCTGATGATGCTGTCAATGACATGGAAGGGGTTGCCTATCCATGTGTACACATCGCCCCCAATAGTAATCTCAATCCTGTTGCCTTTGCTTTTTAGTATTAAAAAAGGGGCATACCCCATAAACGAATACCTCCCCAGTTTATACCTGTCCATGCCGCTGTCCAGAAAGAAACTGAAAGGCTTCGAGTGAATCCTGTCAAAGACAGATTCAGGTGGAGAAGAGATACGAAGCTCTCTTACTACAGGCTTTCCAATCTTGACACCATTTAAAAAGTCCACAGCAAATCCCTAAAGGTCTATAAAGTTCTTGACAATCTTCTTTCCCTCACCAGTCAGAAATGACTCCGGATGAAACTGCACCCCTTCTATTGTATACTTCCTGTGCCTTGTACCCATTATGATGCGATCTCCTGTCCTTGCCGTAATCTCAAGACACGGGGGGAATCCATCGTTTGATACAACCAGAGAATGATACCTGGTAGCCTCAAAGGGATTTTCTACCCCCTTATAGACACCCTTTCCATCATGATAGATCATGGAGGTCTTGCCGTGCATAACGACATTAGCCCTTTTGATCTTCCCCCCAAAGATCTCTCCTATACATTGATGGCCCAGACAAACACCAAGTATACATTTCTTCTCTCCGAAATGCCTGATGACGTCTTTTGATATGCCGGCATCATCTGGTGTCCCTGGTCCAGGGGAGATAACTATCTTGTCCGGGTTTATATCTTCTATCCCTTCCAAGGTTATCTTATCGTTCCTTATTACCTTGAGCCTTACCCCCAACTCCCCAAAGTACTGAACCAGATTATAGGTGAAGGAATCGTAATTGTCGATCATCAGTATAAGCATCTTTTTTCCGCCAGTATATAACTATACTATTTCTTCTTAAGGTTTTCAATAAATATTCAGCCCCCTTCCTTTCTCTTCTATTAATATTCTCTGTCTTTCCCCATTGCTCTGCTATAGTAATTTGAAATCCTTCTCACATTTTGTATTTGACAAACCATATGGAAGATGTTAATAAAACATCCTCGTAAGTCATATCTCTTAAAGCTCTCGGCAGGTTGTGCAAAGGTCTCAAGGATTAAAAGATCGAGCCCCCGTAGCTCAGGTGGATAGAGCAAGGGATTCCTAATCCCTGTGCCACAGGTTCGAGTCCTGTCGGGGGCACCAAAGATATCAAGGGGTTAGCAAATCATAGGTTAATCCCTTTTTCTTTAATT
>JBAZOX010000032.1:0-16198 GCA_041648535.1 Desulfobacteria bacterium
TCAGTGGAATTGAAGACCTGAACCCAAATGAATGGTATCTGGTGGTAGCCAACCACCAGTCGTGGGTTGACATCCTCGTTTTGCAAAATATCTTTCACCGTAAGATCCCGTTCCTGAAGTTCTTTATGAAGAAACAAATTCTCTGGGTACCGATTATAGGACTTGCCTGCTGGTCATTGGATTTTCCAATCATGAGACGTTATTCCGAAACCCACCTTGAAAAGCGCCCACATCTCAGGGGCAAGGATATAGAGATAACCCGGAAAGCCTGCGAAAAGTTTAAGACGACCCCTGTCTCCATTATGAACTTTCTGGAAGGGACGCGTTTCACGTCGGAGAAACACCGTAAACAACAATCGCCGTATACCAACCTGTTAAAACCCAGTGCCGGGGGCATTGCTTTTGTGCTTTATGCTATGGGGGAACAACTGAATCGTATTTTAGACGTAACCATTGTGTATCCCCAGGGTGCTAAGAGTTTCTGGGCATTTATCTTCGGTAAAGTCAGCGAAATTAAGATAAGGGTTCAATCGTTCCCCATAGATAAAGAAATTATAGGGGATTATTCTCAAGACATAGAATTCCGCAAACTATTCCAGACCTGGCTAAATACGTTTTGGGCTGAAAAAGACAAGCGTATTACAGCTTTGCTCGATTAATCGAACCAAGATCAGCCTCTCGGAGAGTTCCCATTGGCAACTTATAAAAAAATGCCCATTGGAAAGACGCGGCGAGGCGGTCTTGTACGCCGGCGGGGACGCAACACCCATCACAAGAGGAGAATTTCTAAGATAACGCCTAGTGCTGATGCCCGACTGAAAAAGGTATTTTCCAAAATCGGTGTACCTCCAGAAGAACCCTTCAACCCAGACCCCTTCCAGTTGAGAGCTCTTGCAGCGATTAGCAGGACAGATTGTTTGGTTTCAGCCCCAACAGGTTCGGGAAAGACCTGGATTGCAGAGCAAGCCATTCATCACATCTATAGAAAGGGCGGCAGGGCATGGTATGCCTCTCCCCTAAAAGCCCTGAGCAATTCCAAGTACCTTGAGTTTAGCAAACAATTTGGCACAGAGCATGTGGGCATACTGACAGGAGACCGCAAAGAGAATGGAGATGCCCCCATTATTGTAGGGACTACCGAGATTTTGCGCAATCAGCTCTACGATGCGATGCACGAAGGTACGGATTTGTCGGTAGACCTTGTGGTTCTGGATGAAGCCCATTTCTTGGGTGACGAAGACCGTGGGGTAGTATGGGAAGAGGTGATGATCTATCTCCCTGCACGAATCCATCTCCTGCTCCTTTCGGCTACCATAAGAAATGTCTCCCAGATTGCAAATTGGCTGGAATCAATACGGTCAAAGGTCTGTGTAGTAGTTGAAGAGATAGAGCGGCCAGTGCCTTTTTCCCCTTTGTTTTTTCACCCTAGCGGCAGAATCATGCCGCTGCTAGACTTTAATAGCATCGACAACAAGGTTAAAACCTATCTGAACGATTCCAAGACCCCTTTGCTCGCACATACTCGAAAACCTCCCCCTTTTGGGGACATTATCGGAGTTTTAAAAAAATACGACCTTTTACCTGCCATCTTTTTCCTGAAATCCCGGTCAGACTGTGATGCTGCTCTTGATGCCTGCATAAACATAAATAGTGCAGGTCAATCTCCGTCAAAGCGAGGCGAGTTGCAAAAGAGGATTGATGGGTTGCTCCAATGCCGTCCATACTTGGCAGAACACCGACAGTTGTGGTATCTAAAAAATTCAGCCGTAGCCGCTCACCACAGTGGCCAGCTCCCTTCCTGGAAACTCATTATAGAAAACCTGATGAATGAGGGGCTGCTTGATGCTGTATTTGCCACTTCCACGGTAGCTGCAGGCGTTAATTTTCCGGCAAGAAGCGTCGTATTGCTTAACTCAGACAGGTACAATGGTTGTGAATTTGTTCCCCTGAATGCCACCGAGTTTCACCAGATGAGCGGAAGGGCTGGCAGGCGAGGGAAGGACAATATTGGTTTTGCTGTAGTTATTCCTGGGAAATTCATGGATCTACGGCTTATTGCAAACCTTTGCACCGCACCACCTGAAGATGTACTGAGCCAGATCAGAGTCGATTTTTCTATGATATTAAACCTCCTTTTATCTCATACTCTCGAAGAGATAAAAAGGCTCTTTGAGATGTCCTTTGCCACATATCTCAATATGGTCAACCAGGAGCCGGGTTTAGATCAAAGTATTAAGGAAACTGGCCACAATTTTATGACATTCCTTCCTGATGCCCTTTGTGCGGGACCTGAGTTCGCTCTCGATCTGATCAGGAAACGGGCAGCTTTGACCCGTGAGAGCTACAAATTGAAACGCATGATTAAGGATCTTGAATTAAAACCCTCCAAGCCGGCAACCCTTGCATCTCTCAACCCTCTGAGAAGCCGTGTCCTTTTTATCGAACAGAAACTTGATGCCCTTATCTGCGACAAGTGTCATCATTTCAAAACATGTCATGGAAAGACCAAGGGAGCATTCAAACAGGTACTCGACGAATTCGCTTTAATGTGGAATAGTGCAAATGCTGCCCGCATGCAACTATTGAATGATTTTGGAAGACACATTGAGTTCCTGAAAGAGGAGGGTTTCGTAACTCAAGACAACAGGCTGACCGCTGATGGCATTTGGGCATCTCAGCTGAGGCTCGACCAGCCGTTAATGATTGCCGAAGGGCTGCGAAAAGGTCTATTCCCAGACATTGACCCGGCTTTGTTGGCTGCCCTCATAGCGCCCTTTGTACACGATCGTGAAATAGTCATAAAACTTAACGAATCGTCCGTCCCCAAACGGCTCCGAAAGGCATACGAGAGGATTAAACAATCCCTTTCCCCCCTCATGGAGCGCAAGGCAGCTTGGGGATTTGAAGTGAGGTTCATTGCCCTGTGGCCTGCCGCTACCATTTATGCGTGGGCTAATGGACAACCGTGGGACAGGGTTTTGAAGATTGCAGGGATGGCAGAAGGAGACCTTGCCATGCTGGTCTATAGGACTGCGGACAGTTTAAAACAAATCGCTTCATTGAGAAAAGTCTATCCAGCCATAGCCCAGAGCGCTGTCGATGCTATTGCCATGATCTTGCGGGAACCGGTAATTATGGATTAGACATTCCCCGGGACGCTTGGAGATACCAAATTTAAACTTGTGTTTTCACTGATTGTAAGCTATAAAAGATGCCTAGAAGAAGACTTGTTTTGTTTCAAAAACTTTAATAATACTACTGAGATATATTAATGAAACTCTTCCGTTATACAACAGCGTTTTTCACTATTGTATTGCTAATCATTCTTTTTCTCCCATCGAATGCCCTTTGTAAAAAAGCAAGAATTAAAGATGTAATTGTAACTAACACACCTAAGGAGCTTCTGGTTTATTTCTCTGTGGAAGGCTGTTTTACCAAAAAAATGGAAGAGGCAATCCTCAACGGTATCCCAACTACCTTCACGTTTTTTATTGACTTATATTCCCCCCGTGGCCTCTGGTTTGATAAAATCCTTGCAACGGTTACCGTTAGACACACTATTATTTATAATAACCTGAGGAATGAATTTACAGTTACTCTCAATTCAAAAGACAAAAAAGAGGTAACTTTAAAAGACTTTTTAGAAGCCAAAAAGGCAATGGCAGAGGTAAATGGGATTACCGTTATACCTATGAGTTCTTTAAAAAAGAATAACAAGTACTATGTGAGGATAAAGGCAAAACTGGATCCTATAAAACTCCCCTTCTTTCTCGATTACGTATTGTTCTTTGTCTCTCTGTGGGACTTTGAGACCGACTGGCATACCGAGTCATTTATTTATTGAGAATTAAGGTAACTACTCAGGTTCCAAGGTTCACGGTTCAAGGTTGATGGACTCGTAAAAAGTCTCAACAACTTGTCATTTCGAGCAAAGCGAGAAATCTTTGTTCTGTAACCTCCTGAAAACAGAAGATTTCTCCCTGAGGTCGAAATGACAGATTCAGCAAATCCGACTTTTTACGAAGCTGTCAAGGTTAGAGAGCGATGAAATAAACATCGGGTGAGCAAATGCTAAATAGAGATTCTCCAAAGATTAACATTCAGGAATTGAAAAGGCGAAAACGCGAACGTTATATAATCCTGTTCACCACCATTCTAGTCATCTTCCTTACATTCCTGGGAATCTACTCATCAAAGACAGTCAATCAACTCCCCATCGCCAATAATATATTGGTCTTTGGGTTAATAAATATAAATGTGGTTTTGTTGCTCCTTATAGCTTTTCTGGTTGTAAGGAACATTGTAAAACTGGTTTTCGAAAGAAAGAAAAACATACTCGGTTCGAAACTGCGCACCAAATTTGTTGTGGCCTTCGTTAGTTTGTCTATAGTGCCAACCGTTCTCTTGTTTTTTGTGGCAGCTGGATTCATAACCAACAGCATTGAAAACTGGTTTAGTATTCAAGTAGAAAACTCCCTTCAAGAGTCTCTTACAGTTGCGCAGGCATATTATCAGAATTCTGGAAATAACGCGGTATATTATGCAAAACATATAAGTCAGGGGATAACAGAAAATAGACTTTTAGACCAAGGAGAGCAAGGGTCTCTTAAGGGGTTTGTCAAATCTAAACTGGATCAATACAATCTGGGGGCAATAGAGGTATTTTCAGCCAGAAAAGAAGGATTGGCAAAGGTAGTTAATAATGAAATACCTATTGAAAATTTCCCTACGGAAGACTCAAAACTGGTACAGGAAGGATTAAAAGGAGAGAGTATTACCAAGATTCAATCAGCAGGCAAGGGGGAACTGATCAGGGGGGTAGTCCCTATCTATCCTGCAGGGAAAGGTGAAAAGCCTGTCGGGGTGGTAATAGTAAATTATTTTGTGCCTCTGAGCCTGGTTGCTAAAATGGCAGAAATATCTTCGACTTTTGCAGAATATAAACAGCTTAAAATGTTAAAAAATCCTATCAAGACAAGTTACTTTATAACCCTCTCGATAGTTACTCTGCTTATAATATTTTCAGCTACATGGTTTGGTTTTTACCTGGCTAAAGAGATTACAGTGCCGGTCCAGAAATTAGCAAATGGGATACATGAGGTTGCAAATGGGAACCTGGACTTACATATAGATGCTGGCACCGATGATGAGATTGGAAGTTTAATGAACTCGTTTAACAAGATGACTCGTGATCTAAAGGCTAGTAAATCTATGCTTGAAGAAGCAAATATTGGATTGAAAAACACCAATATAGAACTTGATCAACGCAGAAGATACATGGAGATACTATTAAAGAATGTGGGGGCTGGTGTTATTTCTATTGACAAGGAAGGCAGGGTTAGTACTATAAACAAATCAGCAGAAAAGATTTTTGGGATAAAGGCTGAACAGGCAATAAACAAATCATATAATGAGGTATTTGCTTCCGAGTATCTGAACGGGGTCAAAAAACTTTTGGAAGAGGTAACCGGCTCTACCGGCAGGACTATTAAAAGGCAGATAAGATTGTCTTTACCAGAGGAAACCCTGACTTTACTGATAAGCGGTGCTGTGCTAAAAGATGAGGATGAAAACCATATGGGTTTGGTAGTGGTCTTTGACGATTTGACCCAACTACAAAAAGCACAACGAGCAGAGGCATGGCGAGAGGTGGCTCGGCGCATAGCCCATGAGATTAAAAACCCCCTTACCCCTATAAAACTCTCTGCCCAAAGGTTAAGAAAAAGGTATTTAAATAAATTCTCTGGTAATGGTAAGGTTTTTGATGAATGCACAAAGACCATAATTGACCAGGTAGAAGATTTAAAAGGTTTGGTAAATGAGTTTTCGAATTTTGCCCGCATGCCTGCAACCAATCTCTATCCAAATGATATAAATAAGATAATTAAAGATGCCCTGGTCCTGTATCAGGAAGGCCATAGTAATATAAAATTTGAGTTTAAAGAGGGTAAGCATGTTCCAATCTTCGATATAGACAGAGAACAGATTAGAAGGGTAATAATCAATCTCCTGGATAATGCCGTTGATTCTATTGAAAAAAAAGGAACGGTTCTCATAGAGACCTTTTATGATGATGCTCTTCAGGTTGCTAGAGTAGAAATTGCTGATACCGGTTGTGGAATCCCTCAAAAAGAAAGATCGAGACTATTTGAACCTTATTTTTCTACAAAGAGGTCAGGGACGGGGTTAGGCTTATCTATAGTCAATACGATAGTTTCTGACCATAATGGTTATATAAGGGTAAAAGAAAACTACCCTAAGGGATCAAGGTTTATAATTGAGTTGCCGGTTAGGGTTTGAAAGAAAGGGATATGGGCAAGTTTCCATGAAAAAGAGCGTCTTAATAGTTGATGATGAAGAGAGTATAAGAAAATCTTTAAGCGGCATATTAAAAGATGAGGGTTTCAATGTGTCTTTGGCTAGCAATGGGATAGAGGCTATTCAGAAGGTTGATAAAGAGAGACCTGATTTAGCGCTTCTCGATATCTGGATGCCTGGGATTGATGGTATTGAGGTTTTAAAGAGGATAAAAGCAATGTCTCCGAAGCTGGTGGTTATTATGATTTCAGGACATGGCACCATAGAGACATCGGTTAAGGCGACGAAACTCGGGGCATATGACTTTATTGAGAAACCGCTGTCTCTGGAGAAAGTCGTCTTAACAATAAACCATGCCCTCAATTTCCAGCGATTGGAAAAGGAAAATGAGATACTGCGTGAGAAGATTCACAAGGGGTATGAAATAATAGGCAATAGTGAAGCGATTACAAAACTAAAACAGCAGATTGCGGTAGCCGCTCCAACCAATGGGTGGATTTTAATATCAGGAGAGAATGGAACTGGAAAGGAGTTGGTAGCCCGTTCAATCCATAGGAAGAGTCTCAGGGCCGATAATCCATTTATTGAAGTAAACTGTGCTGCAATTCCGGAAGAATTGATTGAAAGCGAATTGTTTGGCCATGAAAAAGGTGCGTTCACTGGGGCATCTTTCCAAAAGAAGGGTAAATTCGACCTGGCCAATGGAGGTACTATATTTCTGGATGAGATAGCTGATATGAGTTTGAAAACTCAGGCAAAGATACTGAGGATTCTCCAGGAACAAAAGTTTGAACGGGTAGGCGGAACCAAGAGCATCAGCATAGATGTTAGGGTAATCGCTGCTACCAATAAGGATCTAAAGAAAGAGATGGATACTGGAACCTTTAGGGAAGATCTCTATTATAGGTTGAATGTTATACCCCTCGAGGTTCCTGCTCTTAGAGAAAGAAGGGAAGATATACCCCTATTGGTCTCGCAATTTTTCAAAGAGTTTTGTACAGAGAATGGGAAAGAACCAAAAGAGATTTCAAAGGAGGCTTTAGATACACTGATAGGATATGGCTGGCCTGGTAATGTTCGAGAATTAAAAAATGTTATTGAGAGATTGGTGATTATGACCCCTGGGACGGTAATCATAGCAGAAGATATCCCAGCTTCGATAACAGGGGAGCTAAAGACAGAAGGAAAGAATTTGCTTTTTCAGTATAATTCCTTGAAGGTCGCAAGGGATGAATTTGAAAGACTATTTATTAAAGAAAAGCTAAAGAGCTTTGGTGATAATGTATCCGAAACAGCCCATGCTATAGGTATTGAAAGAACCCACCTGCACAGGAAGATCAAAAGCTTAGGGATAGAGATGGAAAGATAACATAGAGATTTGCCTTTAAGTAAGGATTCAAGGGGTCAAGGATTCGAGTGAAACAAACACTTGAATCCTCGAATCCTCAAATCAAAATGAAGGATTGGAGGACATAAAATGGATTCTGGACATTCAGATTTAAGAGAAGAAGTTGGGATATGGAATGCTGAAGTAGAGAAGGCTGCCGGTAAATCCCCGGAAAGGAAGGGGAAATTTGAGAGTACCTCTGGTATTGAATTTAAAAGAATCTTTACCCCGCTTGACGTGGAGGGCATAGATTATGTTAATGATATAGGATTCCCAGGCGGATATCCATTCACAAGAGGGGTTCAGCCTACCATGTACCGTGGAAGATTCTGGACAATGAGGCAGTATGCAGGGTTTGGCACTGCAGAGGATACAAATAAACGTTATAAGTATCTACTGGAGCAAGGTCAAACCGGCTTAAGTGTTGCCTTTGACTTACCTACCCAGATAGGTTATGACTCGGATCACCCATTGAGTTTAGGTGAAGTGGGCAAATGTGGTGTTGCGATTGACTCTTTGGCAGATATGGAGACCCTGTTTGATGGGATTCCCCTGGATAAGGTGAGTACCTCCATGACTATCAATTCTACAGCTGCTATTCTGCTGGCCATGTATATAGGAGTAGCTGAAAAACAGGGTGTGGCTTTAGACAAACTAAACGGTACAATTCAAAATGATATCCTAAAGGAGTATGTCGCCAGAGGGACGTATATATATCCACCAAAAGAGTCGATGAGGATAATTACAGACATATTTGCATTTTGTAAAAATACTGTGCCGCGTTGGAACACCATTAGTATCAGTGGTTACCATATCCGGGAAGCCGGGTCTTCAGCAGTTCAAGAAGTCGCTTTTACTTTAGCAAACGGTATTACTTATGTAGAGGCGGCTATCCAGGTTGGTCTTAACGTGGATGATTTTGCCTCTCGCCTGTCCTTCTTCTTTAATTCCCATAACAATATCATTGAAGAAGTAGCTAAGTTCAGAGCTGCAAGAAAGCTATGGGCAAAGATAATGAAGGAAAGGTTTAAGGCTAAGAAAGATAAATCATGCACTTTGAGATTTCACACCCAGACGGCAGGTTGTACCCTTACTGCTCAGCAGCCAACCAATAACATAGTCAGGGTTGCATTTCAAGCATTAGCCGCTGTTTTAGGAGGAACTCAATCTCTTCATACCAATTCCTTCGACGAGGCGCTGGCATTACCATCTGAAGATGCAGTTCGAACTGCCCTTCGAACCCAGCAGATTATTGCCTATGAGAGCGGTATAGCTGATATGGTAGATTGTCTGGCAGGTTCTTATGCCGTTGAATCATTAACAGAAACTATTGAAAAGAAAGCCTCAGAGTATATTGAGAAGATAGATTCCCTTGGTGGGGCAATAAGGGCAATAGAAGCGGGATATATGCAAAAAGAGATAAGCGATAGCGCCTATAATTATCAGATGGATGTAGAAAAGAAAGAGAATATAATTGTTGGATTAAATCAATTCGTAATAGAAGATAAAGCGCCAACCAATCTCTTAAAGGTTAATCCGGAGGTGGGGAGGATACAGCAGGATAAATTAGAGAAAGTAAAGAGCAGCAGGGACAACACAATAGTTAATAAAACACTCAAAAACTTAGAAGATGCCGCAAAGGGGGAAGAAAATTTAATGCCAGTCATACTGGATGCCGTTAGAAACTATGCCACCTTGGGTGAAATTGCGGATGTTTTCAGGGGTGTTTTTGGTGAACATCGTCAGGTATAGTATTGACCTTTTTTAACCATTTAAGGGCATCACTGATTGCTCTTTCATCTGTTCTAATTCTGTGAACAGCCCCCTCAATTATCGATATATCTTTGGGGTCTTTGGCTTTTTCATAGAGCCTTTTTGCATGGCTTATATCAACCAGTTCGTCATCAGTTCCATGGATTATAAGCATAGGCCGAGGGGAAATCCTGCCAACCCATTTTATGGGGCTGATGTCATTAAAACCAGCTACCCATTCCTTAACAGAGGGGGGATAATCCTTATCACGTATTATCCCAACTTCCCTAGCCTGGTTTAAAAACAAGAGGGCATTTTCAGGTTCAGAGATAAATCTGAAGTCTGACGGACAGGCGCACGTTACTAAAGAGAAAATCCGCGGATCATGAGCAGTCACGTAAACAGCGACCGCTGCACCCCCACTGAACCCCATTAATGATACACGTCTTTTGTCTACCCCAGGATGATCAAAGCAGAAATCTATCATGGCAAACAAGTCTCGAGTCCAGCCAAGGATGTCAAAATTGCCATCGCTTTCCCCGGCACCTCTGAAGTTAAAGATCAAGGAAGCAAAGCCCTCCATACAGAATCTTTCTGCAAGGAGTTGATAACCTCTATCTGTTGGATCCTTGATTCGTCCAGGGATGCCATGACATAGGCAAATAGCCGGATAGTGATCCTCTTGTTTAGCTTCGGGAAGATAAATTTCTCCTCCTATACGTAAGCCATTCACTCTTTGAGACACTTTTTCTTTGATCATTTCTTGCCCCTTTTCATAACTCTCACTATAGATAATCCAAAAATCAGTTGCAAACAAAAAGTTTATTTGGTAGGATAAAGCTATGGTTCATCTCCCAAAGAGTTGGTCGATGAAAAGGATTCAAGGGTTCAAGGATTCGAGCGAAATGCTTAAAAAATACAAAGAATTAAAGGTTTGGCAAAAGTCTGTAAGATAAGGGTTCAAGGAATCGAGTGTTTAAGGGTTAATAATATTCACTTGACCACTGGAATCCTCGAATCCTGTACCACTTTCTCCCAACCGGTTGGGAGAAGAACCAAACACTTTAATTGTGCATCCAAAATGATCGATTCACACGTTTTAGTTCTGAATAGATCCTTTTTACCCATCAATATTACAACGGTGAAAAGGGCTTTTTCATTATTATACCAGGGGATCGCTAAGGCCGTTAATTCTCAGTACGAAACATTTGATTATGAGAGTTGGAGTGATTTAAGTATTGAACAACACGATGAAACTATCGGCATGGTCGATAGAGTAATAAAGATTCCCAGGGTTATACTATTAGCAACCTATGATCGAATACCAAAGACCCAGGTAAGGTTTACCAGAGCCAACATATATGCAAGAGACAGAAACACGTGTCAGTATTGTGGTGTTGTCTTTACAAAGAGCGAGTTGAGTCTCGATCATATTATTCCAAGAGCTTACGGAGGAGCCAGTTGTTGGGAAAATATAGTCTGTTGCTGCTTTTCCTGTAATAAGAAGAAGGGCAGCATGGGGCTCCACGAGACTGGCATGAAACTCCTTAAGCCACCTGCTAAGCCTCGTTGGCCTCCTTTTTTCAAGGTTCCCCTCCAGGACATAAGACGCCAAGAGTGGCGAATGTTCCTAAACATGGTAGATATCTCTTATTGGAACACGGAGCTATTAGAGTAATCTTTCACTAATTACATGGTTCAAAAATTTGAATTCATTGTCCCTGATAGTGGGGAGAGAAAACGGCTGGATATCTTTCTCTCAGAACAGAACCTACCGGTTTCTCGCACCCAGATAAAGAGATTAATAGATACCAAACTCATCAAAGTAAATGACATATCCACTAAAGCCAGCTTCAAGGTAACAAGGGGTGATTTAGTAAAGGTATCCATCCCGGAGCCTATACCGGCGGATCCTAGCCCAGAGAATATCCCCCTGGATATTCTCTATGAAGATAGTTTTATCATCCTGATAAATAAACCTGCCGGTTTGGTTGTTCATCCTGCTTCCGGTAACTATTCTCGCACTTTAGTCAATGCGCTTCTGTATTACAGTCATGACCTCTCAGGGATAGGAGGGGTAATCCGGCCTGGTATAGTGCACCGTATTGACAAAAATACTTCAGGGGTCCTGGTAGTAGCCAAGAATGATTTTGCCCATCAAGCATTGGCAAGCCAGTTTGAAAAACATTCTATAATAAGAAAATACACTGGCCTTGCTTATGGTACATTTAAGAATGAAAAAGGTACCATTACCTCCCTCATTGGTAGACATCCTGTAGATAGAAAGAAGATGTCAACCAAAGCTAAAAAGGGGAAAAAGGCTGTAACTCACTGGAGAGTAATCGAGCAGTTCGATGAGATTGCTTTGTTAGAGATAAACCTAGAGACGGGAAGAACCCACCAAATAAGGGTTCACTTAGCGGACATCCAACATCCTATAATAGGCGACCCTGTCTATTGCAGCAATAAAAGGCTGTTGACTATAAAAAATGATAGGCTTAGAAATAGGCTGAAAAGTCTGAATAGACAGGCATTACATGCTAGTCTCCTGGGGTTTAACCACCCCAAAACTGGGGAGTATATGGAGTTCTCTGCACCTCTTCCGGAAGATCTAAAAGATATATTAGATAACCTACAATCTGAATTGGGTAGTTAATCTTTCATGTCTAGGAGGAATAATTGAAAAGAAGAGTGGTTATTACAGGACTAGGTGTGATTGCTCCTAATGGGATTGGGAAGGAGGCGTTCTGGGATGCGTTGGTTAATGGAAGATCGGGGATTGGGAGAATAACCAGATTTGACGCGTCTTCCTATCCTTCCCAGATAGCTGGGGAGGTTAATGGATTTGATCCGACTGATTATATTGAGCCGAAAAAAGCCAAAAGAACAAATAGATTTGCTCACTTTGGACTTGCAGCAGGTAAGCTTGCCATAGGAGACGCAGGATTGCAGATTGACCAGTCAAATGCCCATAATATCGGGGTGGCCATCGGCTCATCAGCAGGGGGTTTAGTTAATTGGGAGGAGCAGTACAGTAGATTCGTGGAGAAGGGGATACGCAGGATAGCCCCTTTTGCCCCCTCCAATATGCACCACCATGCTCTAGCCGGTGAAATTGTTGAGGCTTACAAGATTAAGGGGCCAACTATCACTCTATCCACAGGTTGCCCAGCCGGTTTAAGCGCTATTGGCTCCGCATTTGATAAAATACGTTATGGTGAAATTGACATAATGATTGCAGGTGGTGTAGAAACACCATTAGCGCCCTTTCTCTTCGCGGGTTTTTGCGTGCCTAATAGCCTCTCTAGTAGGAATGATGCACCGGAAAAAGCCAGTCGTCCCTTTGACATGAAGAGGGATGGAACTGTATTGGGAGAGGGAGCCGGGATTGTTGTATTAGAAAGTTTAGAGAGCGCTAATAATAGAGACGTGGAGATATATGCAGAGGTTATAGGATCAGGGATAACAAGCGATGGTTATAGCACTATACATGCCGATGTTTCAGGTGAACAGTCAGCGCGCGCTATAGAAATTGCGTTGAAGGCTGCAGGACTTAGCCCTGAAGACATAGATTACTTCAACGCCCATGGAAGTTCATATACAGAATATGACATAAAGGAAACAAATGCCATAAAACTTGTTTTTGGCGAATATGCGTATAAGCTGCCTATCAGCTCCATAAAATCAATGATTGGGCAGCCGCTCGCAGCAGCCGGCGGGCTTCAGTTCGTTTCTACTGTACTGACAATCAAAAATAGTATTATTCCCCCAACTATAAATTACGAGTTTCCCGATCCAAAGTGCGATTTAGACTATGTTCCAAACAAACCCAGGGTAAAAAAGGTGAATAACGCCTTGATAAACTCTTACGGGTATGGGGGGATAAATGTTTCTTTAGTCATCACCAGATATAACCCCTAAAGACCTAAAGGTTTTATTATGAATGTTTTTGCTCAGTCTTCTTTAATGGCAGCGGTTTTTAGTCTTGGACTAGGTATTTTTGTATACCTGAATGACAGAAAGAATCTAACAAACAAGACTTTTGCTATTATTAGTTTTTGTATGGCTATCTGGAGCTTTGAGGTTTTTGGACTGTATTTTTTTTCGGATAAATCTTTTGCTGAACAATGGGCCAATATTCTCAGAACAGGATTAATCTTTATCCCGTATGCTCTTTTTCACTGGTTTCTAACGTTGACAAAAGACAAGAATAAAAATAGAAAAATATTGCTTTACGCAGGTTATATATTAGGCATTGTATTCTCGTGTTTTAATTGGACACCTTACCTTGTATTGCCTGGCCTCCGTGAATATCAATGGGGGTACTATCCTAGTCCTGGTCCTTTGTATATGGTTTTTATGGCGACATTTTTTTATTTCGTATTTTATGGGCTTTATTTAGTTTATAGAAAATCCAAAACTGCAGAGTCCAACGTTGAAAGAAACCGTCTCAAATATGTACTTTTGGGAGCTGGGTTAGCCATTTTAGTGGGGTCTTTTAATTTCCTGCCCGTGTTCGGGGTTGATGTTTACCCTATCGGGAATTTGGGTAATGCTGTCTTTGTAGGGATTACTACTATTGCGATAGTTAAACATAACTTAATGGATATTAATATTTTTATCAAAAAAGGCGTGACATACTCTTTTTTGACATTCTTATTATCAATCCCCCTACTTTTAGTCGCCAATTTTGGCCAAAACTTCTTCTTTGGTTCTATTAACCATTTATTCTCATTTATTATCTTAGCGTTGTTTGTAGTAGCAACCTTAATTTTCCCTAAATTAAAGCCAGGCGCTGAAAAGACAATTGAACAGATACTATTCAGGGGTAAGTATGACTATAAGAAAACCCTGAATGAATTGGGTAGAGCGATGATTTCCATCCTCGATAAAGAGACATTGCTGGCAAAGATAATGAATACCACAACGGAAGCTATGGGGGTAGAAAAAGCCTCTATAATACTGCTTGATGAGGAGAAGGGTTATTACTGTATGCAGTCATCCAAAGGTTTTGATAAAGTTAAAGAGGGAGAATACCGATTAATAAGCAGTGATCCTCTCATAACCTGGATAAGGGAAAAGGGAGAAATAATCGTAAAAGAGGAACTGGAAAGAGGCATTGATAGGCTGAATATTCCAGCCATGGCAACCATTATAAAAAGATTAAATGATATGGAATCGGAGGTGTGCATACCACTGATTACGAGACAAAAATTGATTGGTCTTTGTAACATTGGCAAGAAAATGAACAGGGATATGTTCTCCCATGAAGATATTGACCTACTCGAAACCCTCGGCAACCAGGCTGCAGTTGCTATTGAGAACGCTCAATTATACGAGGAGTTGAAGAAATCTGAAGCTCAAATGCGCCGTGCCGATAGGTTAGCGGCGTTGGGTACTTTGACCGCTGGATTGGCCCATGAGATAAGAAACCCCCTGGTTGCTATTAAAACCTTTACTCAGTTATTGCCGGAAAGGTTTGATGATATAGAATTCAGGGATCATTTTCTAAAGGTTACTTCTGGTGAGGTGGACAGGATATGCTCTCTGGTGAATGAACTCCTGGAGTTTGCCCGGCCGGCAGAACCCAACTTTCACGAGGATGATATCAATGATGTGGCCGAAAAGATAATCCTTCTGGTTGACAATGAGGCCAGGAAGAAAGATATTAAAATAAATAGGGAATATGATAAAGAGATACCCCCTATAATGATTGATAAAGAACAGATCAAGCAGGTTCTTTTAAACCTATTCTTGAATGCTATTGAGGCTACATCAGAAAACGGGATTATTGCTTTTGAAACCAGACTAATACATAAAAATAATTACAGAGATTGTTATGTCCAGATGAAAATACGTGACACAGGAAAAGGAATACAGAAGGACGATCTTGAGCATATATTTACCCCATTCTTTACTACCAAACATCAGGGGAGTGGTTTAGGACTATCAATATCTCACAAGATTATTGAAGAGCATATGGGATATATCGAGGTAGAGAGTGAGGTTGGGAATGGGAGCACCTTTTATGTGTATTTGCCGTTAACCCCCTTTAGAAATGATATTTCTGACAGGATAAACCTGCCTGTTGTTAATAAAACCAGAGAAGGATATGAGAAAGATATTGGTTGTAGATGATTCTCTCAGTGTAAGAGAATCACTTCGAGTAATATTCAAAGACAATTTTGACATTATAACATCAGGTTTTGATGAAAATCCCTTTTCATTGGCTAATACCGAAGATATAGAGCTTGTAATCCTGGGAATAATCCATCCACTGGATTCCAGGATAGGCTTTTTACAGAGATTAACTGAATACAATCAAAATATAGCTGTATTACTGATGATGGAATATCGGACATCGGAAGAGGTTGTAAATGCTTTTGACCATAGAAATTTCGATTTTGTATTTAAACCCTTTAGTATTTATGAGATCAGAAAAAAGGTCCAGAGATTGTTAAGCCGAAAGGAATCCATTTCTTCCTTATCTGAAGTTACTCATAAAACCAGAAATACTGTCAAATACCGAAAGATTTATGAGTCACCCCTTTTAGAACAACAGGTATCAGCTATAGTCCCTAAAGCTCTTGATAATGATGCACCGGTTTTAATTAAAGGAGAAATGGGATCAGGACAAGAATGGGTAGCAAAGATAATTCACTATAACGGATTAAGGAGTGAAGGGGAGTTCTTCAAGCTCAATTGTGTTAATTTATCCGAGGAATCATTTGTAAATACATT
>JBAZOX010000033.1:0-15979 GCA_041648535.1 Desulfobacteria bacterium
CTTACCCCCCCCTTCTCGTTCTTTTTCTCCCCTGTCTGTACGGTTACAACGGCAGCAATGGTCAGTGGTCCTCGGGTATCTTTGCCGCTATCAAACTTGGCCTTGCCTTCTTTTTCGAGCATTTTCCTGTCAGTTTCTCCCCAACTTTCCTTGTTTGTATTGGCCAAAGGTTCCGCAGTAATACCGGCCTTTGCCTTCTTAATTATCTCTATAGAGCGGGTAAAAGGGAAAAAGGTGGTTACGTTAAAGTTTCTGGTAATACTATGGGGTTCATACTGTCCGACTATGGGGATCAGGTAATCTCCGCCAAATAGCTGACTCATTGTGTCTACAACAATATCATCTCTGAGCTTCAGATTATATTCCTCCAAAAAGGAGGTAAGCCCTGGAACGGTTAATGGATCGATCAGGAAAAGGAGGCTGCCACCTTTTTCAATATACCCTTTAATAAGCTTCATTTCACTTTCCATGAGTTCCTTTTTTGGGCCGCTTATAATTAGGGCAGACGCATCTTCTGGAATACTATCCGCTCTTAGAAGAACCAACTCTTTTACTTCATAATTTTGTCCTTCCAGAGCCTTTTTAGCCTGGCTGTATCCATCCTTGGCAAATGTGGCGATGTCGTTCTCTCCGTGTCCTTTAAGAAGATAGACTACCTTTTTCCCTTCTCTGATGACCTTGAGTATAGCGTTGGTAATCTGTTCTTCTCTACCCCAGGAAACCCTGGCCTCATTTTTACCACTTTCAAATACCGTGGTACCGTAATCGGTTATCCCGTATTTTTTTGCCAGTGTAGGATTTCTGTCGGGATCTATAAACCTATAATTAAATTTTGGGTTTTTATACTTATATAATTTGAGGAAATCTTTTAGCTCTCCCTCACTACCGGAGTTTTCCTGATAAAATGCAATAGCATTTACTTCTTTGTTGACAGAATTGAGGACCTTTATTGTCTCATCAGACAGACTGTGTCTTTTTGTCTTTGTCAGATCAAACCGCCAGTGATGTCTTACCGATATCGCCCCAATGAGTACAAGTATCCCTAAAACTATCAAGATCGTTATAAGCATATGGGTTCCGTACCTGGCGGACCTATTTGAAAAAATGTCTCTGATCTTCATTTTTAGCCCCTCCATTTCTTAGATTCCAACGACCTCATAGTTAAAAAGAGGAAGAAGAAGGCGAATAGGCCGTAAAATATAACGTCATTGGTATCTATAACCCCTCTGGCAAATTCCTGGTAGTGTTCTATTATTGAGAGTTGTATAAGCACCTTTGCAAATACCGGTCCTGCAAAGCTGGCTCCCCATTGTATTATCCAGAAAAGCAATAACGCCCCAAAGGTAACTACAGCGGCTATAATCTGATTCTCGGTCATTGTTGAAATCAGTATACCCAGGGAAATAAAAGATGCTCCCAGCAGAACAATCCCTATATAGCCGGATATAACCGGGCCTAATTCGGGTTTACCCAATATGAAGAGGATTGCCTGATAAAAAATAGTAGGAGTTAACATTACCAGAAATGTAAGAAAACATGCCCCAAATTTCCCCATTATTATTTCTATATCCTTGATGGGGAATGTCATAAGCATCTCAATGGTTCCAGATTTTTTCTCTTCAGAAAAGAGCCTCATTGTTAAAAAAGGCGTCATAAACAGGATGAGAATACTCATGGTTGAGAATGCCGGCCCTACTACTTCCTCGGTAATATTCAAAGCAGACTGCATATTAGGATTGTTCATTGACTGAACACTCATCACCCCGAAGAGGGCAAAGAGGCTGTAAAAGAAATAACCTGAAATTACAGAAAAGACGGTTATTATCATGTATGCAATGGGGGATTTAAAATAGGAGCCCAATTCCTTCTTCAAAATAGCATAAAAATTGACCATTTTAATCCTTTTCCTCCGTAACTAATTTTAAAAATATGTCTTCCAAACTCATGTCTATCTGGCGTATCTCTTTCAAAAACCAGCCCTTCTTTGAAATTGTGGCAAAGAGTTCTTTGCGAATATCTCTATCAATCGTAGAATCTATCAGGTAAGTAAAAGTATTCTCAGATTTAGCGTCCTTCTTTTCAATACTTGTAACCCCAGACACCCCCTTCAACTCCTTCATTATATCATCTGGGGGCCCTTCTATCTCGGCAAGGATCTTTGTGCCCTTTTGGAGTCTTGCCATTAAGTTGTCCGGTGTGTCGACGGCAATCAATCGTCCTTCATTAATAATAACCACCCGTTGGCACGTCATGCTGACCTCTGGAAGGATGTGGGTGCTCAGTATAATAGTCCTCTGTCCTCCGAGATTCTTTATCAGGTCTCTCATGCCATGGATTTGTCTCGGGTCAAGACCAATAGTTGGCTCATCTAAAATGAGAACCTCAGGGTCATGAACCAGCGCCTGGGCTATTCCTACTCTTTGCCTGTAACCTTTGGAGAGCTTCCCTATGAGTTTACCGGATACCCCTGCTATTCCGCATTCATCCATTGCTTTTCCTATTTTTGTCTTCCTTTCTCTCCTGTCAATACCCCTCACCTGTGCCACAAAGTTGAGGTAGGCTGAGACCGACATGTCCCTGTATATGGGGACATTTTCAGGCTGATATCCGATCCTTTTTCTGACCTCCATGGAGTCTTTAAATACATCATAACCTGCTACCCTTGCTGTTCCTCTGGTAGCCGGCATAAAGCAGCTTAAGATTCTCATGGTAGTGGTTTTCCCTGCTCCATTGGGTCCCAGAAATCCAAGGATTTCCCCCTTCCCCACAGTGAAAGATATATCTTCGATAGCTGGAATATTGCCATAGTATTTGGTAAGATTTTCTACCTGAATCATGATAAAGTCTTCCTTTTTTGGTTTAGGGTTTTCTATTTTTTATGTGAAAACGCCGCCTATTTCTCCTCACGGGTTAAATATATAATTTTAAAAATTCCCAAGTTTTTGTCAAGGCTTTTCTAGTTTAACTCATTGAAACTATGATTATTTGTATTATGAAAAAGAGAGAAAAAAAGAGAGGTGGTTTAAAAAGAAAGGGTTGAGACAAAACTATTAAACCACCCCTCTTTGACGATTTTAACTTTTGATATTAATTAAAAAATTATTCCTGCCCTTATGCTGTAAGTAGGAACCTCCATATATTCCACTCCGGCTGTCATATTCAGCAGAAGGAGTGTAAACCTAACCCCTCCAAAATATTTTATTTGAGTATTATTTTCTTTGTTTAAACTTATTCCGGCAGGCAGACTTTTTGGTTCGCTGGATGTCCATACAGCTCCAATTCCACCAAATGGGGTTATGTTTAGGAATCCCTTACTTATTGAGACATCAGCCCCATAGGTTTTGAAGTCCAGTTGGTCCACTCCCATAAGCTGAGTGTAACTTCCTCTAATTGCAACAGCAGGCGTAGCCACCGATCCCTTCAGTATGGAATACTTAACCTCAGCCCCTAAAAGGGAGATATTAGAATCGGGAACCTTACTGTAAATGGCTCCGACGTCTATGTTAAAAGGAAGCCCTTTTCTTGCATATATTTTGGGTAACAGGATAAAACCAGGCATATCGGCATTTTTAGTAGCTTTATTCCAATAATCTGCCCCCTCATCAATATCGATGGCTGATATTTCAAGCCCAACATCAAACCCCAATATTCCCAAAGGTTCAGCAGGAGACAATGCCTTATAACTCAATGCACCACCTAATTCCTTACTGAATTTCCCGAAGTAAGATTGTGTCATCCCTGTTTGAAATTCGATGTCATCAGCCCTCGCTTCTGTTAAAGGAACAAGGGAGATCAAAGAGAGGAAGAAAAGAGTTAAAGATACAACCAAAAAGTAATCTTTGAATTTAGGCATTATTTTCATCGTTTTAGTCCCCTTTCTTTAATTAGTTATTATCCGATTTCTAGAAAGTACAATAACTTTTAAGACAAGTCAAGGTATTTCCCTCCCGAGATTTTTTCAGGGTTCTTCAGTTGTAACTAACTCAGGTTGTTTAGGCTATAGGCTGAAGGCTGTTAGTCACGCATTGCCCGAATCAAGGCGCTCAGAACCTTCTCGATCTCCACCATTTTCGAGTCGCATTCTGGAACATCCAAATCATTTTCCTCCTACAGGCTAATAGGCTACAGTCTAACAGACTAAACTCGTCTCAATCCTTTTTTAATCAAGGCGGACAGAAGACAGTCAGAAGTCAGGAGTCAGAAGTGGCCCCAAGCTTTGAAATCAGAGACGACAGCATACTTCTTACTTCACCATAGCCTTGTTCAGCTTCTCTATGGGTTTCTTCACTCATGTAGCCTAACTCATAGCTCAGGAGTAACCAATAATCAGCCTCGCTTGTTTCTCTTCTTGCTATGGTTAATGAATTCTGAAAGACCCTACCTTTGTTCCCGCCATATCCTTCCGCAATACTTTTTCCCAACTAATTGGGATGAGAACCTTAAAAGATTACACAGATCGTCAAAAAGCATGTTTGTATCGGTTGTGCCACGGAGTATCTGAAATAAAAGTTTTTCATGTGCAGTCATATGAATACCTTATCAGTCTACATAAAAACATGTTGTAAGAAACAACTAATGTTTTCAAGGTGGTATTTTGTTTTTAGAATATGACCCTACTGATGAGCAGATAACGTTTGCGGCACAGACGAAATCGTCAGGTTTTAAGCCCTCTGTTTGTGCCGTTGTTAGCCACCGTTTTTTGGATATTTGCTTGATATATGCTCCCGAATGATTTTGTTTGTCGGGATTTCCTTGAAAAACTTATCGTGAGTATACAGTTCACCTCTATTTTGGGATTCTAATTCGACTACCTCTGCAATATATGAAATTGCTTTTTTTATGGCTTGATTAATATCATCCTGGTTTTCAAGGTTAAGATTCTCTTTTTCGGAAATCAATTTTACAGAGTTCAAGATATGAAAGGTGGCGCGTGAGATAAAAGCATCTTTTTCATTTATGGCCTCCCTTTTTCTCTTTTTCCGTTGGATTTCCTTTTTCATTACTTCTATTGGAAGAAAAACACGGTAAGGAATAAGCATCTTTTTAGCGTTGATGGATGCCTCATCAAATATCTCTTCATATTTATCACTAAAGACAATTACTTTCTGATTTTTTGCCTCGGAAGGCATATCGAGATAGAATGCAAGATAAATCTGACCCAGAAGTTCATTATCGAGTCGCTCTGACTTTGGCATCTGTTCGTGCTGATTCTTTTTTCTTTCATAAAAATAGCCAAGCACTTTAAACTGTTCTTCGATAACTTTTTGCATTCTGTCACTGGCATGAAGGTCTCTAGTGCGAACAGGCGTCTGGCTGTTAGTCGTCTCGCTGATACGTTCAGATATTCGGTAGTTCTTTGTTTCGCAGATTCTGACAATGATGAGAACATTATTAAGTTTACTGCTATCTTTTAAGTAAGCTTCAAATAAAGCATGGGTGGTTTGGCCTCCATTTACAATTTGCAAATTTGTCAGCTTGACTCTTGGAGACCGTGTATTGGGAGCATAGATACATTCGTCGCAGACTATCGTGATGCCGTTGTTGAGATACCAAAACTCATAATTTTCATCCGAAAGTGCTGTATCATATATGCCTCGGTTGATTCTGTTCTTTAGTTTCATGTAGACTCTGACGTTTTCATTAAAGACATCTTCAATAATTTTTGTCGGCTCATTGGGATCTTGTACCAATTTAATAAGGTCTGTTGCTGCAACGGTAGCGACGATGCCTTTTAATGGACCATCACTCCGGTCAAAATACTGGAGATCAACGAAGTTTATTTCTCCATTAATTTTTCGATATTTCTTTTCAAGTATTCTCGAAACAATGTCTTCTTGATCATAATAATGGTATTCTACATATTTATACTTATCCAGATTTTGCTCAAACTTTCTCTTTGCATGTTCAATTGGTTTCTCTTTGTTGGAGCACAGATAATACTTGAAATTGGGAGTGCCTTTGTCAAAAAGATCCCAAATCTCATTTACTTTTTCCCAGAGGAGCTCGTTTACGTCATCTTTTTTAAGAGATTTGCCATAAATGCCAGCCATTGTTACAAGTATCTTATCTGTTTCAGTTTCAGGAAAATTGTTCTTAGTATTCTCAAAGATTTCAGTATATTTGAAATTAAAAATATGGACATCCCTGCCCGCAATATGAATTGCATCAATTCCGCCATCCATCGCTCCATCAGTAATTGCATCTTCAATTTCATCTTCATTAAGATTTAGAATAGTTTCGAGGGCTAACCATTCAAAGGCGGTACTCATATCATCTAAAGAATAGTCCTCGAGGTATTTCTTTACCTTTTCGTTGATTGTACTAAAGGTTACAAGATTCGTCATTTACTTTTCTCCTTAATTTTCCCAAAATGGCGGCTAATTCGTTCGTAATTGCACTCTGGTGCGGTTGTTTTGAATTTGCCTGAAGACCCCGCTGCCTCACCTTCCCTCCTTGAAAAAATGATGGTTCTATTTTCAATTATTTCGTCTATATCCCTTCCTGCAAGTAGAGTAAAACACTTTCAGTGTCTTAAAATTGTATGCTCATTATTAAGCCTCCGGTAGCTCGGCAGGTACGGAAGTGATTCATCTTGTCTTAAGCGCTGCGACTTCAAAGTGCATACCGTCCGTCCGCTTCGCGTAGTGCCCGCCCCAGAAAAAGCCATGTTCGTTGGCAATGGGGGCCAGCTCACGCACCGAACCTTCTTCCCCTGCCAGGGCCGGTTGAACCCCTAACCGGTTCCATGAAACATTGATGTCAAAGGCGGTGCCGAAGGCGTGGTTGCTAAGACTCTTACCACCCCTGACCAGGCGGGGCACATAAGATCCTCCCCAACTGAGGATACGGTTCAAAAGCCCCGCTCTTTCCCATGCCCCAAACATGGCTTGCACCTGTTGTACTGCGAGCCTGTGGAACTGAATATTGCCGCTTGTTGGCGCCCCCTTGATCCCTTTTAACTGGGGATTGACGATGGTGACAATATTTTGTTTTGTCCAGTCCCCGAGGATATGTACCTCACCGTTGCTGTTCGGTATGACCTTGTAGGCAAACTTGCCGAACAAGGTCTGCCGTGCCGTAGTACCGACAAGGGGAGGTAAATCCGGTTTCGGCGGCCAGTTGGGACTGTTTTTACCTTCATCTAGGGTTTCTTCCAGCACCGCGAAGCCAAGTTGTATGGCCTTTACAATGGTTTGGTGCCCCACGACCCCATCCGGATCGAGATTGTACTTCTTCTGGAAGGCAACCGTGGCGGCGGCGGTTTGCTCGCCGAACAATCCGTCGGCCTTTCCCGTCAAGAATCCCTGGCCGATGAGGAAGTACTGCCATTTCCTTACATCCGGCCCTTTCATATCTTTTCTGAGCACACGCATCGGTTATTCTCCTTTCATGCCGTCTACTATAGCGTTTCATTAAAAGACTGTCATTTCGACTGTAAGGAGAAATCTTTCCTCTCATTGATACGAAACAAGATTTCTCGCTCCGCTCGAAACGACAGATTGTAAAAATTTTTATGAAACGATATACTGCATCCTTACCTAAAACACCGTAAACACGCCGACTAAAGCCGCATCTCGTATCTCCCCAACCCAAAGCTCGTCCCTTTGCCCACGTGCAGAACCTCTCCTGCCATAATCAGGGGAAAGAAAGGCGCTACATCTCCACCAAAGGTGATCTCGCCCAGGAACCCGCCCATACCTATTTTAGTGTCCTGCCGTGAAGAATACCGCTTCCAGTCATACCACCTGAGCTGAGTTTCTTTTGTCTTTATCTCCTTTGCCCTTTCGATTATCCCCTTGAAATCCCACGCAGAGGTATCAATCCCGCAGTGGAAATATGAAAGGAGCGAGACCCTGCGCAGCAGGTTCCGGATAAGGATATGAAATTCAAGCTCAGAGGTTATATGACCATTATACGAGATCCTCGTGGGGGTGAGAAATCTGAGGGTAAGTGTTTTATCTGAAATGCCGTCAGAGCCGGGGATGTCCATATTGATCACCACTGGATCAGGAGGGGTAAGCTTTTTTGTGGCCGAAGTGTAGATTGGATTCTTTGGGTTTTTGAAATCAGGGCTAGAAGATACCTTGCCATTTTGGGCGTGAACCGCTTTTAGCTCAAACTGCCCTCTGCCCTTCCCAATCCCAATCCTCCCCAGTTCTTCGAAGGTGTAGATAAAGTAGGGAAGAAAGTCAATGGCCTTTCCAACGAGCGTAAGCCCGAAGGTAAGCCCATCTCCCGGCTTATAGTTTCTTCTATTTTCTGATGGTGGCTCGATGATAAAGGGATGGGGGACGGATTCGTACTTCCGCATCACCTCGGTGTCAGGCTTGGGAGGGGTTTCAAACACATACGAATATATGCACCGGCCTTTGAGGATACATGAGGAGCAATCCCTCTCTTTCTGAACGCACACGATCTTTTTAAAGGCATTGCCGAAGCCGCCACGCAGGGTTGAGCCCTTATATGCAGGCAGGATGATAGGCTCCTTTGCTTCGATGGACAGGTCAAATATCCCGACCTTTATCCCCCTCAAATCCACTGCATCCATAAAGACACACTATCCCAAGACAAGGTTAATAATGGTGAAAACCTCCCTGAAGCAGATGTCAAAGCAGATTGCTATATAAATAATCTACAGGAAAACCTTCACCTTGTCAAAGTTAAAGATCATCTAATTTTTTCGATTGCTTTTGCTCAACTTTGATAGTGATCCGAACTTGGGGTTGCTTATTGTCCATAAATTGAATATTTAGAGGGGATACCAGCCTGGGAGTCAGAGTCAGAGAGCCGTTGATGTTGTTTAGATCAATGGGTTCTGTCAGGATTTCAACATCTTTTTTGCTTTGCGGTAAAGCCATTACCCTAACTGATCTGGGGGTAACCATGATTTGTCGAAGGGCTAGTCCATGAGGAAGCTTACCAAATGTCTGTGCCCTGACAGGAACATTTATGAGAACCAGCCTGTGAGCAGCGATTTGAATCCTGCCTGGCTCAATTCGCATTACTGAGAGATTTGGAAGATATCGCAAATTATTCCTCTCAAGAACCAGCTTTTGATTTCCCTCATGGACTTTCGACATATCAAGTGATATCTTCAACAGTTGTGGATTCAAAAGATTGAATGCCTGTTCTGACCCTGTCAATGTCACTGTAACCTCTTTCGGGTTCGGCTCTTCTATAATCAAATCAGATGCGAGATTTCGATATTCGATAGGGACAACAAAATCGCGACGCACGCTTCCTGTCTGATAACCAATGGTCATCCATAAACCACAGGCTAGAAGAATGGCTATGGCTTTTTCTCGAGAGTTTTCCCGCAGCCAACTCAACCGCGTTTTTGTTTTCTTCCCCGGGAAGCTTTCCTGATAGAAGAGTTCAAGGGCTTTCATCAACTGTTCAGGGTTTTCCAGTTTCTCAAGTAATTCTTCCCTGGCTATACTGATAGTTCCTCTTTCTTCAGACACGACAATGCACAGGGCATCTGAACGCTCTGCCAGTCCTAAAGCAGCGGTATGCCGTAATCCCAGATTCCCGATCTTAAGCGTATTGAAAGAGAGAGGTAGGTGGCAACCGAATTTTGTGATCCGATTGTTTTCAATAACTACCGCACCGTCATGTCCAACGGAATGGGGGTCAAAGATGCTCTCTAATAGTGGTTCACTCAGCCTTCCTTCCAGAAGGAATCCCCCTTTCAGGTGCCGGTCCAGATGATCATTGCCTTTGAGGACTATTAATGCGCCAAACCGTCTGAGAGCGAGTTTATTCACGGCCCTACCGAGAATGTCGATCTCCTCGTGAGTCGATACTGCAGATCGTCTTTTTCGAAGCAGTCGCCACATGACCATTCTTTCAAATATCCTGCGCAGGTCTTCTTGAAATATTACTACTATAGCAATAAGAAGGATGGCGAAAAACCCTTGTAAGACGAATACCGTAACATAGAGTTGAAAGAACCGTGCTAACAGGTATACCAATCCCAGAATACTGATTCCAATGAAAACAAAGCGATAAACCGTTCTCTTAAACCACAGCATTATAATATAAAAAAAGACGACCATGATAGCGATATCAAAAAAGTCTGCGACTCGAAAATCTCGACTGATATTTATTAAAAAGTCCATCATAATCAGAGTACCTCTCTTCTGAATTTAGTAGCTTTCATAATCCAGATTCTGTGATTAACTATACTGAAAAATCTATCAATTTCTGGAAGAGAAATCAACACCTTTTTGTGTATAGTTAAAAAGTGAAGGGGATTAATCAGGATAAGGGATTTTTTTTCTTGCATTATAAATCTTCTTTCTATATACAATGAATAGGGATTCATTTATTAGTATGAGCCAAGTATTGCTCTTATCCAAAGGAGGATAAAATGGCAGAGGAAAGCATTTTATTGAAAAAGGAGGGGAATGTTGCCACTATAACCCTTAATCGTCCTGATAAGCTCAATGCATTGGATTGGCCTGCCCAGGGGTTATTTGGGCAGAAGCTGGACGAAGTAGCAGGAGACAGTGAAATAAGGGTTCTGATAATTACAGGAGCAGGGAAGGCCTTTTGTGCCGGCGGCGATGTAAGCGCCCAGAAAGGCAGAATAGGTATGAAGGTTGCTGAGAGAAGAGTTGGGTTTAAAAAACTTCTGAATAACCCCCTTAAGGTCAGGAAGATGGATATTCCGGTTATTGCAATGGTAAACGGTGTTGCTGTAGGGGCAGGATGTAATATGGCTCTGGCATGTGACATTATCATTGCTTCAGAAAAGGCCAGGTTTGGTCAGGCATTCGTTAAGGTAGGTCTTGTGCAGGATTATGGAGGAAGCTACTTGCTGTCCCGATTAGTAGGCACAAAGAAGGCCTGTGAGCTTGTCTTTACCGGTGACATCATAGATGCAAAAGAGGCCTTCCGTATCGGTATGGTCAATAAGGTAGTTCCTCCAGAGGAATTAGAGAGTGCCACAAAAGAGATGGCGATGAAGATAGCCGGTAGGGCGCCCCTTGCCGTAAGTATAGCTAAACGTTCGATTTACGATGCCTTTGATAAATTTGATCTGGAGACCACTTTACAATATGAGATATACACCCAGGGATTTTGCTCCGACACAGAAGATCATAAGGAAGGGGCAACGGCTTTTCTGGAGAAGCGAGAACCGAAATTTAAGGGGATGTGATATGTCAGGGGGTGGAGATGAATTTTGAACTTAGTGAAGAGCACAAGATATTTCAAAGGACAGCAGCCCAGTTTGCCCAGAAGGAGATTGCCCCTTTAGGGGCTGAATATGATGAGAAGGAAGAGTATCCCCGCCAGGTTATTATAAAAGCAGGTGAATTGGGTTTCCTGGGTATACCCTATCCTGAACAGTACGGAGGTACGGGGCCGGATACCATTGCCCTTTGCGTATTTGTGGAAGAGGTTTCTAAAGCGGATGCCGGTATTGGTTCTGGGTTGGTTGTCCAGAATACCGTAGGCACCTCTCCAGTATTTAATTTTGGATCAGAAGATATGAAACAGAGATACCTGGTGCCGGCTATAAAAGGAGAATTTGTTGGGTGTTTTTGTTTGACTGAGCCCAATGTGGGTTCCGATGTGTCTTCGATTGAGATGATGGCAAAAGAAGATGGTGACAGTTATATCCTCAATGGTTCGAAGCTCTTTGTATCCAATGGTCTAATGGCCAATTATGCTATTGTAGCAGTAAGAACAGAGAAGGGGAAGAAGCATGAAGGAATGACCCTCTTTCTGGTGGATACCCAATCCCCGGGTCTCACCCGAAAGGGTTTGAAAAAGCTGGGGATTCGTGCTCAGGACATAGCAGAGTTTTCCTTTGAGGACTGCCGTGTTCCAAAGGAGAATCTTTTGGGAGAATTGGGGAAGGGATTTTACCATTTAATGTCCACGGTTCAGAAGACCAGGATAATAGTGGGGGCAGCAAGTGTTGGTTTGGCCAAAGCCGCCTTTGATACTGCCTTGAGATACGCGAAAGAAAGGCGCCAGTTCGGTCAGCCAATAGGCAAATTTCAGGGCATACAGTTCATGATGGCGGATATGGCTATGGAAATTGAATTGGCGTCTCTTCTCGTTTATAAGGCAGCATGGATGAATGATAGGGGTGAAAAATGCATTAAAGAGGCCTCTATGGCAAAACTGAATGCATCTGAGATGGTGAATAGGGTTGTGTATAAAGCCTTACAGATACATGGGGGCTATGGTTATATGAGAGAGTACCCTCTGGAACGTTACTTTAGGGATGCCAGGATAATGGAAATATTTGAAGGCACCTCAGAGATACAGAGGGTCATTATTGCCCGAGAGTTGGGATTGTGAGGACTTCTATTTTACAAAAGGAGGATTTTTTATGGATTTAAAGGTGGTTTTGTATGAAAAAAAGGATGGTGTTGCAATTATAACTATGAATTATCCGGAGAGGTTAAATGCCTTGAGTGATCAACTTCGGCTAGACCTGAAGACAGCGTATGACGAGGCATTAAACGACAAAGATGTAAGGGTTCTAATCCTGACAGGAACTGACAGGGCTTTCTGTGCCGGGGCAGACATAAGCGGTTTTAAATTCGACACACCGAGTATTCGTAAATTCATGAGAGATGTTATGTCTTTTTTGGCTGCCTTAGAGAAGTATCCAAAACCGGTTATTGCTGCAGTGAATGGTCTTGCTTTGGGTGGCGGATTGGAGATTGCAATCTCATCCGATATAATTATTGCCTCTGAAAAGGCAAAGTTTGGTGTGCCGGAGGCCGCTATTGGTTTGGCTCCCGGTTTTGCCATCATCAGGTTACACCAGTTGGTAGGCAGAGCAAAGTCAAAGGAGCTGTCCATGACCTGTGACCAGATATCTGCTGAAGAGGCATTGAGAATAGGATTGATAAACAAGGTAGTGCCTCATGAAGAGCTTATGGATGCCTCCATGCAGATGGCCAAGAAGATCACATCTAAGGCTCCATTAGCCATAGAGCTCATCAAGTCATCGGTCAACAGGGATCTCCATGGAGAAGAATTGACCTATGCTATGGACGCCATGAGCGGACTCTTTAAAACAGAAGATGCACAAGAGGGAATGGATGCATTCTTGAATAAGAGGAAACCCGATTTTAAGGGGTTGTAATGGTGAATGCTGAGCAAAACAACTAGCCTGTTGAAAGGATGTAGCATGTTGGATTTTACCGAAGAACAGTTGATGATTCGTGATGTCACAAGGAGAATGGCTTTAGAGAAAATTGCCCCGAGAGCGGCAGAGATAGATGAAACAGACGAGTTTCCTTGGGATATCGTTGAACTCTACAAACAGAATGGAACACTGAAACTGGTTCTTCCTGATGAATACGGTGGGGTTGGAGCAGATACAACCACCCTCTGCCTTGTTATGGAGGAGATAGCAAGGGTATCAGCATCTTGTTCCTGCATTGTATTCAGCACCGAGGCCCTCATCCATATACTGGTACGTGCCGCTACCTCTGGACAGAAGGACAGGTTCTTCCCCAGATTGTCTCAGGGTGATAAGATAAGCGCCTTTGTCTTGACAGAACCGGAGGCAGGTTCAGATGCCAACGCTATGAGGACAAATGCGGTATTAGAAGGGGATTACTATATACTGAATGGCAGGAAGTGTTTTATATCGAACGCAATAGTCTCTGATTTTTATCTTGTCTTTGCCAGGGTGAAAACCCTTGACAACAAAAAGGGGATATCGGCATTTGTTGTTGAAAAGGATACCCAGGGCTTATCCATGGGGAAGAAGGAAAACAAGATGGGCTTGAGAGGCAATACCATGGCAGACCTCATCTTTGAAAATGCACGGGTTCCAAAAGAGAATATTGTGGGCGGAGAAGGAGAGGGATGGAAGATACTGGCTCAGGTAGCCAATCAGATGAGGCTCTATGGCGCTTCGGCTATGGGGCTTGGCATTGCCCAGGGTGCCCTGGATTATGCCGTTGAATACGCAAAACAGAGATACCAGTTTGGGAAACCCATTGCTTCCCTTCAGGCTATACAGTTTATGTTGGCTGATATGCACATACAGACAGAGGCTGTCCGCTCCATTCTGTATCGAACCTCCCAAATGATTGACAGGGGAGAAGGGTCGGCTACAGAAATAGGTTCCCTGGTTTCTATGTCAAAATGTCTGTCGGGAGATACCGCAGTCAAGGTAGCAACTGATGCAGTCCAGGTTTTAGGTGGGTACGGGTACATTAAGGATTACCCTGTCGAGAGAATGATGAGGGATGCCAAGAGCGTTCAGATATTTGACGGTACCAATCAGATACAGAGATTGGTGGTTGCAAGGAATCTGCTTGGGATAAAGTAACGATGGCCTCTTTTTTATCTCATATAACAAGTTTGATAGTGTCAAAAGTTACATGAAAACTTAGGTGAAGATATGAAAGAGTGGCAGACTAAGGAATAAGAGGTCGGGAGTTACCCACAGCCATTTCCCCGCCTTGCCCAAGTAAAGCCGCGGAGAGATGGCTATGGATAACTCCCTGGGATTTTGATGGTAAGAATTGCATAGATCAGGCATGGATTTGTTGGCAGAAGGCACGCTGGGCAATAGAAGGCCATAAGCGATGCAATCGTTCTTTGAAAATTCAAGACGGGAAGTATTAAGCAGCCAGGGAAATTATCTTTGCCCACTTACCCTGGATCGTGGAGATATCCTCAAGTTCCGGCAAATGGACTGGTGGCTTGTAGAGAAGCGACATGTGCGGGCGCAGGAAGTTGTAGTTGGTCACAAACAGGGTGGTGAGGGACACCGCGCCGTTGTTGCTGTTAAAGCCGGCGGCAGGTCTGACGTGGTACTTATAGGTTCTGTTTAAGCGTTCGATGAGCTGTTTAAAGGCTCTCCACTCCTCAGACTCGGCATCGAGATTTTGGAGTCCGATGACCTTCTGATGTTGGATAGGGGGATGGTCGCCTTTTTGAGCATTCAAGAAGTGGATGCCTGCGGGATAGGACGGATACCCATCGGTGACGAGAGTAATTTTCTGTTCCTGCGTTGCGGTTCTGATCGCCTCGTTCATGGCGATAATGGCAGGTTGAGCTCCCCGGTTATCTGCCACGTGATAGGCGGTGATTTTCAGGTTCTGAGAGGAGATGAAGAAAAAGACGTACTGATGTTTTCCCAAGACTTTTATATAGGTTTCATCGCCTGCTGAGATGGAATCGATCTGGCCTTTATTGGCCAGGTTGAAGCTGTGGCAATAAAAAGCCGCCGCCGCGGCATAGTTGAGAACCGTCTGATAGGAGACTTTGATATTTAAGACGGACTTCAAGATAGCAGCAGTTTTCCTGGCGGGGACGGCGAAGGAGACATAGAAGGCCAGGACAAGACCGAGGACATTTTCGGAGTTATGGATTTTTGTAAGATCGACAGTCGGTTTTTGGGGTGCCAAATGCACAAGTTCCTGGGGCTTATAATGATACTCCCGGTACTGATAGCAGAGCTTGAACTGCGAACTTCGTTTCTTCTGTAGCGCTCGTTCAGCCGGATTGAGTTTAGCAAGCGCCTGGATGCGATGCTGACAGTCATCGTTGCAACACTTATAGATCGTGACCTCTTTCCTGTTCTTCCAGCGGAAGAGGGCATGGTTGCAGTAAGGGCAGAAGTATTTTGACTTATCGTTTTTGCGGAATCTCTGCTCAACCTGGAAGAGATGGTTACAGACCTTACATTTAAATTGAGATTTCTTTTTGCCGTCGTTGAAGTAGAGATATCCGTGTGGGGCATTGCAGGCAGGACAGACAATCTGTTGCGGCACCACAGGAGATTTGCCCCGGCGTTTAATAGGATCAAAAGGTTTACCGTGAGCGGCCTCATACAGGGCTAAAAGTACCTTATAGTTTTTAGGTTCAGAGGTTTTCTTGAGAACCGGAGGTTCTGTTAACGGCGGTTTGGGATCAACGAAGAAGTCTCGGTAATGGGGATGCTTTTCTTGGAAATCATCCTTTGGTTTTGCTTCCGGATTGCGGTCTT
>JBAZOX010000034.1:0-15761 GCA_041648535.1 Desulfobacteria bacterium
ATGAGGATCGGCTAACTTATTTGGACCATATAGGGACTGCCTGTCAGCGATATGGTGTTGCGATATGGGCATACTGCCTGATGAGCAATCATGTTCACTCATCAAGTAGCTACAAACCTCGCTCTGGCTATTATTCGCCTGACAGGGGAAGTAGCATGTCGCAATATTGACGATTTACAAGATGGAGTACTTACCCGAATCCTTGGAGGTCCTAGGGAACGACGCGATAGAGAGGCCCTTTTCGATACAGTAGCAAAACTAGTTCCGGATAGTAGATTAACTGCTCTGCCACCATTCTTAGATCCTTTGGTCGAAATGGTTGCCCGCTTCATAAATGCATCGTCATCAGCAGCACGTGTCGTTGCTTGCCTGGATCACCTAACCAGAAGTCTTCTCGTCCCAAGTGTCAACGATATCTATGGAAATCCAGAGGAAGTGTATGGAACCCGTTCTCTCAAGTTAGCGCGAGATGTCCTGTACTTTCTCATTGCCCAATCTGGAATTGCAAAAGAGTTGGTTGAGATATCCCTTACCGATGAGAGGCAACCGATAGAACCTTCAACACCATCATAGCAGAGATAGCTACAGTAGTTGTTTGGTTTAGATAGAGAGTACATGACCTAACCTCTATATCGCCTACGGTTGTCAAGAAAAAACTTCTCCTCTAGATCGGAGAGTTAGAGAAAAATGAAATCCGTCTTTGTATTTCGACGTTTTGACAAGTTATCCGTTTGTTACTGGATATCAGGTGGTGCAATTACAGCTTGAATTTCTCCGTCATTATTCGTCAACCATCTGATTTATTACTATGATTTATTATGATTGATATTCATTACCGAATCTTTTATATTCATAACCAGATGAAACATTTCAATCTGTCTAATATGTAGTTACTATATTTGATAATGTTGACGGCGTGTTGCGCGAACCGCTGGCATATTCCCGAAGTCAGAATCCGGTGCCTTGCCTTCGGTTCACATCAAAACATTTGTCCTCGCATCGGCTCTGCTCAACTCAGGCGACTGGCATACAGAAACCATGTTAATATAACCGGGAAAAGATGAATTCAGGCAGAAAACATAAATTGAAAAGAAAAAAACTGCATCAGGAACTGGTTTCCCTTCTCCGCAGTCAGTCATGGACTTGTGAAGAGGAGATGGAGGAGATCAACGCATCGGTAAGCCACTGGTTGCAGAACCCGGCCTTGAGTGTACCGCTGTTCACCAACGCAATGCGTAATGAGTGCCTTTCATACATACACCGCTCCTCGAGTAATCAGACTGGAATGGTTCATGGAAATTACGTTTGCGAACCACAGGCGACATACCAGCAGAGACTGAATTTTCTGTTTGATGATGTGCCCTATCCTCCGCCAGCCACCTATACCTTTACTTTTATCGACCTGTTTGCGGGCATCGGCGGTTTCCGTCTGGCATTTCAAGGCGCTGGAGGAAAATGTGTTTTTACGAGTGAATGGGACAAGTATGCAAAACAAACATACGAAGCAAATTTTGGTGAATTTCCCTATGGCGACATCAGAAAAGTCATTAAATCAGAAATACCCGATCATGATGTTTTGTGTGCAGGTTTTCCATGTCAGCCATTTTCATTAGCCGGGGTTTCAAAGAAAAATTCATTAGGAAGAAAACATGGCTTTGAAGATGAAACACAGGGGACTCTTTTTTTCGAAATAAAAGAGATTTTGCGCATTAAAAGACCGAAGGCATTCTTTCTGGAAAATGTCAAAAACCTTTTATCACATGACAAAGGTAAAACGTTTGAAGTCATTCGACATTCCCTCGAAAACCAGCTCGGATATACAATCTCATGGAAAATTATTGATGGTGCAAAATGGGTGCCGCAGCACAGGGAAAGGCTGTTCATCATTGGATTTGACCCCACCCAAATGCAAATTGAAAAGGAAAATATTACCATACCTGATTCACCTGCCGATGATTATGTGTACCCGGAGTTGAAAACCATCATCAAAAACAAGGTTGATGGGCATACTTTAGGACCTGGCACCTGGGATACGCTGCAAAGACATAAAGCGTATCATGCAGAGCAGGGCAACGGGTTTGGTTATGGTATTCATCGCCTGCCAATAAAGAAAGGTGAAGTTACAAGAACAATTTCCGCTCGTTATCATAAAGACGGTGCGGAAGTCCTGGTTGAACAGAAAAACGACAGGCCAAGACGTCTGACAGTACAGGAAGCTATGCTGCTGCAAGGGTACGATCCAGATAAATTTATGTTCCCAGTATCAAACACACAGGCCTATAAACAAATCGGCAATAGCGTCGTTGTGCCTGCCGTTCATGCTTCGGCGAGGTTAATTGCGGACATTTTGAGGGGCAGGTAAATGGACATACAGACAATATTCAGATCGCTTTCTCTCACCAGATTTCTTGAAGAAATAGACAGGCGCAATTTCATATGGGTTGTAAAACGTCTTTCAGGGAATGACACAGGTCTCACGGGAGGTCATCAGGCAGGGCTATATCTGCCACGGGCCTACTTTGAACGAACCTTCCCTGAAATCTGCACCAAAGAAAAGTACAATCCAGACGCTTTTCTGGATGAAAGCTACATACCGAATGCTGATATCGTCATCAAAGGGCTGCGTGCGATTTACTACAACTCCAAGTTTTTTCCAGAAAAGGGGCTTAAAAAGAAATATGATGAGTTCAGGCTGACAAGATGGGGGGGCAGCGCAAACCCATTGCAGGACGCTGAAAACACCGGAAGCATATGTATTTTTGCGGTCTTGCGTACGCAGACAGAGTCTGTGGCAGTTGCATGGGTTGCTTCATCGATTGAAGAGGAAAACACCATTGAGAGCTGGCTTGGGGAGGAAGTGGAGCCTGGCCGCTTCATCATGCGATACGCCGAAACGGCCGAACAACCCGGCTTGCCCGACTTCGCAATACCCGCTGAATGGCTGAATACCTTTCCTTCCGGACGCGATATTTTCCAGCATATTGTCAATCTTGTGCCCCGTGTCAATTGGCAGCGTTCCATCGATGAACTGTTATTGAAACGCCGGGAGCTTGAATTTCAGCTTTTCGAGAAAATCGAACAGCAGGAGGTTCTTCCCAGTATCCGGAATGGATTTGATTCCGTCGAAGAATTTATCAAATATGCGCATTCTGTTTCCAACCGCCGGAAATCAAGAACCGGAACATCTCTGGAATTGAATCTGGAATCCATCTTTCGTAATGAACAGATTGCATTTGAAACCCAGGTCATTACGGAGAATCGGAAAAAACCCGACTTTCTGTTTCCATCCGGGCGGGCCTACCATGACCAAGCTTTTCCCACTGTCAAACTGCACATGCTGGCTTCAAAAACATGCTGTAAGGACCGCTGGCGACAGATGCTGAATGAGGCGAACCGGATTACGACCAAGCATCTTTTTACCCTTCAGCAGGGAGTCTCAGGTCACCAGCTCCAGGAGATGCGGGACAACAATGTTGAACTCGTTGTGCCTGCCCCTTATCTGACGTCCTTTCCGAAGGAATGGCGGGACTCACTGCTGACGCTCGAAGGCTTTGTCGGTCATATCAGGTCACAGCAGATCAGTGTGCCGGATCTGGAAAAATGGATAAACTGACGCCCGAACACCGAAGCTGGAACATGGGCAGGATTCGCTCCGGTAATACAAAACCGGAATTGGCAATCCGGTCGCTTCTGCATCGAATGGGTTACAGATTCAGGCTCCACCGTAAAGATCTTCCCGGCAAACCTGATATTATTATGCCAAAATACAAAGCAGTCGTTTTTGTGCATGGTTGCTTCTGGCATCGCCATGAAGGCTGTAAGTATTCCTACACTCCGAAGTCGCGTGTAAAGTTCTGGCGAAACAAATTTGCCGGCAACATCAAAAGAGACAACAGAAACAGGACTGAGTTGGAATCTCTCGGATGGGAAGTGATTGTTGTTTGGGAATGTGAGCTGTCTGACCCAGAATCTGTTGCCAATAAACTTACACTGCATATTAATCTGAAAAGAAGGAATATGAATGGGTGCGCTGGTTAAAACCAGCGGGAAGAAGTGAATGAAAGTTTCATACGGTGAAGGCTTAGCGAGCCGACATCGGCCCCGAGTCATGTGTTTATAATCGTAATGTTATGGGCGAAGCGTTGACAGGGGAAAGTGCAGGCCGGGCATTGACATCGCGCCCAAGTACATCCCCGCTGAGGTCTTCGACAAGCGGGCGGTGGAAAAGAACCAGGTGGTCTTTCACGATGTCTCCTTCATCGAGGTCAAGCCGCACATCAAGCCCCCTTCCAAAAAGCAAGTGGGCAGTGTGGCGATGGAGTTGACTGACTTTTCAGTCTTTTATTCGCAGGATTCGATTGCCAACGCGGAGGCGATGCTCAAGGACAAAGCCAGCAAGATCGTGGTGGAAAAAGGGCAGATCGTGAAGGTGATCAAGGACGCGAAGGGCATTGTGAAACGCGAGGTGCTCACCCAACACTGGACGGATTGGATTGATTACTGGGCGGTGGATTTCGACTTCGAGAGCAAGCGCGAGATCATACGGGTGAAGAACGAAGAGAGCGGCCTGACTGCGAGCGGTCTCGCTCAGGCAGGCGAATGGGAAGAACGCTGGACCGGGGATTACATCTTCGAGAACGAATGGCAGTCTTTCAGGACAAAGAAGGACCGGTCGCTGGAACTGAAAAGCGTCTTCCACGAATGCACACCGGGACGGCGCAAACTGGCAGTCAAGGTGGTGGACATCTTTGGTACTGACACGATGACGATCATAGAGGTGAACGTATGAATACTGCGGTAATGACGACAGAGGGTGTCTTTGCCCGGCTCAGAACGTTCAAGGAAAGCCGTCAGGCCGAGTACGGTTTGAGTTCCCTGGGCGTTTTTGGGTCTTTTGCGCGCGGGGAGGCGCAAGAGGAAAGCGACGTGGATGTCGTATTTGAAACCAGTGAACCGAACCTGTTCCGCACCTCACGCATGAAACAGGAGCTGGAAGAACTCCTTGCGCGGCGTGTGGATGTGGTGCGGTTGCGCGAGCGGATGAATCCGCGTCTAAAACAACGCATTCTGCAGGAGGCCCGCTATGTATAACCGACAGGAATCGGTTGACCGCCTTAAGGACGTGCTGGAAGCCCTGGAGCGGATTCCACGCCGCTTCGAATCCATCCACTCGCCCGATGATTTTCTGGCTGATGAGACAGGCCTGGAACATCTTGACAGCATCTGCATGATTCTCGTGGCCGTTGGGGAGGCATTCCGGCAGTTGGACACGAAAACGAAAGGGGATTGGCTGGCCCGTTATCCGCAAATCCCCTGGCGCGATGTGATTGGCGTGCGCAATGTGATCGCTCATGGGTATTTCGATATTGATGCCGAGCAGGTATTCAATATCTGCAAAAAGGATATCCCCGAACTGATAAGGACTGTCCGTGTCATGATAAAGGATTTGCAAGATGGCGCTGCATCCTAATTTTCCCGAATCGTCCTATGCAATCCTCGCCCCGGCCCTCCGCTGGTTTCCGGCGCAGGATTCGATTGCCAACGCGGAGGCGACGCTCAAGGACAAAGCCAGCAAGATCGTGGTGGAGCGCGGTCAGATCGTCAAGGTGAGCAAGGATGCGAAGGGTATCGTTAGCCGCGAAGTGCTCACCAAGAACTGGACGGACTGGATTGATTACTGGTCTGTGGACTTCGACTTTGAGAATAAGCGGGAGATCATCCGGGTGAAGACTGACCCTTCGACAGGCTCAGGGCAGGGCGGCGAATGGGAAGAGCGATGGACCGGGGATTACATCTTTGAAAACGAGTGGCAATCCTTCCGCACCAAGAAAGACCGCACGCTGGAACTGACCAGCGTCTATCACGAATGCGCACCGGGGCGGCGCAAGCTGGCGGTCAAGGTGGTGGACGTCTTTGGCAACGACACGATGACAATTGTGGACGTGAGCGTGGGGAAGAACGGAGAGAAGAAATAATGGCGAAGACAACCGGCGGGTATCGTACTGAGGATCATTTCGTTGACGTCACCGAAATGATCGAGATCAAACAGCGCAAGCGACTCGGCAATGCTGAGACGCCTGCAAAGAAGAAAAGCGAGGACAAATAAAGGGAACGGTTCTATAAAAAACGTTAATTGCTGCCTGTTTCGTGTTAAATTAACGATGCTTTGACAAATACCCGTTAAGCAGGTATGGTTTATCCATGGCAACAACAAATCCGGTAAAAAACGCTATCAAAGTCCTGAAGGCCGAATACGACCGGCTTGCCCAGGGCAAAGAATCTTTACTGGCAATTATTGATGAAGCCGAGCTCTCGGAAAGCGTTTTCAATTCCAACGCCATCGAGAATTCGACGCTGACGCTGAAGGAGACGGAGCGCATTCTGCTGGAGATGGAAGTTTCCCGTCACGTCTCGGTGCGGGAAGTTTTTGAAGCAAAAAATCTCGCCCGGGTGATGGAATATACCAGAAGCAAAGCGCAGGCAGCGGAACTTTCTCTGGAAATGATTCTGCTTCTGCACAAAATGCTGATCGGCAATATCAACGATGCGATTGCGGGGCGTTTCCGCACCACGGGCGAATACGTCCGTGTGGGCACCCATATCGCGCCGGCGCCTGAACATGTCGTACAAATGATGGAAACAATTCTGCGGGAATTTGCCGCCGACCACATTAATTACTTTACCGACAAGATCGCCAAATTCCATCTTGATTTCGAAACGATCCATCCGTTTTGCGATGGCAATGGTAGAATGGGCCGGGTAATCATCAATTTCCAGCTCAGGCGCTTGGGTTTCCCCGGTATCATCATTCGGGATAAAGAGAAGCGGGTTTATTGCGCCTCGTTTAATGAATATAGCAAAGCAAAAAATGCCAAAACAATGGAGAAGATTGTCACCCTCGCTCTGACGGAGTCGCTGCACAAAAGAATTACCTATCTGCGCGGCGAGAAGATAACCACGCTTGCCGATTACGCGAAAAAGGGCCGGAAATCGATCAACACCCTGCTTAACGCCGCCCGCCGACAGACGATTCCGGCTTTCCGTGAAAAAGGTGTTTGGAAAATTGGAGTTTACAACCCATGAACGAAGCGGAAACAAGAGCGGAACTGATCGCCCCGAAGCTGAAGGGAAGGACAAATAATGGCCCTGCATAAAGACTTTCCGCAATCTCCCTACGCCATCCTCGACCCGGCCATCCGCTGGTTTCCGGCGGACGAAGCTTTGAGGAAGTCCAGTTCTGAAAAGCTGATGCCACCGCTGGTTTCTCAACTGCGCAAGAAAGTGAAGGAATGGCGGGACAGCGGATACGTCGGAGCGACCGGCACGGGCAAAACCAAGGTGCTGAGTCTGGTTCTCGCTTGGAGCTTTTACCATAAGCTAATTAGTTAGGAGAGAATAGCATTATGTTAACCCAACTATTCCAAGTAATAGTTAGTGGCTTAGCCATAGGAAGCTGTTATGCCCTGATCGCCCTGGCGATGGTTATTATCTACAAGACCTCTGAGGTATTGAACTTTGCCCAGGGTGAGATGGCTATGGTAAGCACTTTCTTTGCATATTCCCTTTTGTCAACCTATAACATACCTTTTATTATTGCCTTTCCTCTAACACTTGTGTTTTCCCTGCTCCTGGGTATGCTCGTGGAATTTGCATTCCTCAGACCTGCCAAAAACCCCACTGTTTTAGGATTGATTGTGATTACCCTTGGGGCAGAAATGGTTCTGTATGGTTTTGCCGGATGGAAATGGGGAGCAGAGACCAAGAGTTTTCCTTCTCCTATATTGGATACAAGGGTTTATAATCTAAAAGGTATTATAATAAGTCAGTTAAATCTCTGGATTTTTGCAGTCTGCATCAGCCTGATGCTTATCCTATTCCTCTTTTTCAGGTATTCTAAATTGGGCATTGCCATGAAAGCAACGGCTCAGAACCAGATGGCGGCCCGTCTGATGGGGATTCGATCAAAGAGAATCCTGTCCTTGACATGGGGGCTTAGCTCTCTTATTGGTGCGGTAGCCGGGGTACTAATTGCCCCTATTACCTTACTTGACCCTAATATGATGATAGACCCCTTATTAAAGGCCTTTGCTTCGGCAGTTTTAGGTGGGATGACCAGCCTGCCTGGAGCAGCAGTGGGTGGTGGGATTCTTGGGGTGGTTGAAAACCTCTTCGGATGGTATGTGTCAACAGAGTTCAAATCTGTTGTGGCATTCGCAATTATAGTGATTGTTCTATGTATAAGGCCAAGTGGGCTTTTGGCCAGACATTACGTTAAAAAGGTTTAAAAGGATGAACTAATGTCAAAAGTTTCATAAAAAGGGAAAGGCAAGCAGTAGGACAGGCGTCTCCGCCTGTCAGAACATTTATGGAGACGACATCTTCCACATTTTCAACTTTCAGCTTAAATGTGGATGTCCGTTTTGATCTTCGGCCAAATGTGTAATATCCACACCGAGTGCTGATGTGAAAACGTTATCTGCCTACAGCCAGCAAAAGAGGAAAAGAGAGGTAAAATGCAGATACAAATTGATCCACATACATTATAGCGAGCAGAGGAACGAGGGACAAATGAAAAAGAGATTGTAGATGTTATCAATAGGGGATTTCCTATCCCAGCTAAACATGGGCGTATTGGGAAAGCTAAAGTATATGATTTCAAGCGGAAACGCCATGGTAAGTACTATGAACAAAAAAGGATTGAAGTATTTTATATTATCGAAGATAATATGGCTGTGACCGTAACTGTCTATGTATTTTATGGAATATGGGAGGAGGGGTAAAAAAATGAACGTTCTCTATAATGACAGGACAGATCTTCTATATATCCGCTTAGATGAAAAGAAACAGGAAGTTATAAATAGACGAGTCTCTGAGGATGTTGTACTGGATATAGGTGAAGATGAAAGACTTATCGGCATTGAAATCCTTGATGCCTCGAAACATGTCAATTTAGAAAGGCTTTTGCCAGTAAAATATGAAATCTCAAGAAAGGTTAGCTTGTAAGTTTGCTGACTACCGGCTACAGGCAGATAACACAGGCTAAAAGATTACATCCAAATGCTATCGCACTTCTTTTGGCCTTGGACGTTATCTGCTCAGTGCGAGCAAGAAAGCAATGTCAAAAGTTACATAAGAATTAAAAGAAAGGAGGTAAATATGTTTAAAAAAAGTTTTATTATTTTGATATTGTTCATCTCTTTGACCCTCTTTTTTGGTCGTTCCATTGCATCTGAGGTTGGTGTGTCCGAGGATACCATCAAGATCGGTCAGTGGAGCCCCCAGACAGGCCCGGCAGCCTTGTGGGGGGCAGTTGCCAGAGGCACTGAAACCTACTTTAAGATGCTGAATGCTGAAGGCGGAATCCATGGAAGGAAGCTTATACACCATATCCGTGACGATGCTTACCAACCACCCAGAACCGTTGCTGCTGTTAAGGAGCTGGTTGGCAGGGTCGAAGTATTCGGTTTTGCAGGCGGTGTGGGAACAGCTACGGGTATGGCAGTTAAAAGATACTTAAATGATCAAAAGATTCCATGGGTAGGACCGGCATCGGGTTCTAGCAGATGGGCAAATCCACCCACCAGGTATCTCTTTGCCCTCTATCCCAATTATGTTGATGAAGCAACTATTTTAACTACATACGCTTATGAGACCCTCAAAAAGAAAAAGATTGCTTTCTTTTATCAGAATGATGACTATGGCAAAGAGGGTCTGATGGGTGCAAAGAAGACACTGGAAGGATACAACGCTAAATTAGCACAAGAGGTCTCTGTAGAGCCTCTGGATACCGATATTAGTTCTCAGGTATTGAGGTTAAAGATGGCCAATCCGGACATAGTAATTCTCTGGCTCTTGCCCAAACATGCTGCTATGACTATGGGGGCAGCAGCAAAGATAGGCTTTAACCCCGTATGGATGACTACCAGTACCCTATCCGATGCAGCGATGATGTATGATATAACAAAGGGATTGTGGGAGGGTGTAATATTTGATTGCTTTGCCGAACTTCCCGACTCTAAACACCCCCTTATGATCAAGTACAAAAAGGCTCATGATGAGTTCGCACCCAAGGAAAGATGGGGGATGTTTTTCTATGCCGGATTTCTCTTTGCTGAGCCGATGATAGAGGGATTCAAACGTGCCGGACGTGATCTGACCCGGGAGAAGTTTGTTGATGCTATGGAGACAATAAAAAACTGGAACGGTGGTATCGGTCATAATATCACATTTGCTGCAAATCAGCGGCAAGGCCAGCGGTCTGTATTCTTAGGAAAATGTGTAAAGGGCAAAGCCGTAAAAATCAGTGATTGGTTAGAGGTAAAATGAATAAGAGGAGCCTTTCATGCCTTTCTTCGGAGTAGAGAACCTACTTATCCATTTCGGTGGTCTGAAGGCTTTGAACAATGTCAGTTTTCAGGTAAAAGAGAATTCTATATATTCCATTATTGGCCCTAATGGGGCCGGGAAGACGACCCTCTTCAACTGTATTGGCGGGATTTATAAACCGGATATGGGTAGAATAATATTTAAAGGAGAGGATATAACAGGATGCAAACCCCATAAAATTGCCAGAAAGGGGATTGCCCGTACTTTTCAAAATATTGAATTGTTCTCCCACATGACCACCCTGGACAATCTTCTTTTAGGAAGGCACTGTCAGATGAATACCAATATCTTAAACAGTGCCTTCTTTACTCGAAAGGTGGTAAGAGAGGAGGTCGCTAATCGAGAAGTAGTGGAGCGTATTATAGATTTTCTTGATCTACAGTCTGCCAGGAATCAACCGGTTGCAAATCTTCCTTTTGGTACTCGGAGGCTTGTTGAGCTGGGAAGGGCATTGGCATTGGAACCCCAGCTGCTGCTTCTGGATGAGCCGTCAGCAGGAATGAATCTGGAGGAGAAAGGAGATTTGATGATATGGATTCAGGATATAAAGGAGGACTTTGGCATAACCATACTCTTGATAGAGCACGACATGAAATTGGTTATGGATGTCTCTGACAGGGTTCTTGCCCTCAATTATGGAGAAAAGATAACTGAGGGGCTGCCTTCAGAGGTGCAACATCACAAAGAAGTTTTAAAGGCATACTTAGGAGAGGAAGATACGGTTGCTTAAGGTAAAAAACATAGAGACCAGTTATGGATTTGTCAATGCCATTCGCGGTGTTTCCCTAGACATGGAAGAAGGTGATATAAAAACCGTCCTCGGGGCCAACGGTGCTGGAAAGACCACCATCCTTAAAACTGTAATGGGGCTGTTGGAAGACCAACCTGAAAAGGGGACTATAGAATTCATGGGTAAAAGGATAGACAGAATGGATACAGAGGATATCGTCCGTCTTGGCATATCCTATGTGCCTGAAGGGAGGGAGATATTCCCTGAACTCACAGTTTTTGAGAACCTTAAGATGGGTTCATATACACGAAGGGACAAAGACGGGATCAGGAAAGACTACAAACGGGTCTCTGAGTACTTTCCTGTACTGAAGGAAAGGAAAAATCAACAGGCAGGGACCCTCAGCGGCGGGGAACAACAAATGCTGGCCATAGGTCGTGCCTTGATGTCCAGACCAAAACTTCTCCTTTTGGATGAACCCTCTCTGGGTTTATCTCCGGTACTGGTAAAGGAGATATTCGAGATTATTAAAGCCATAAATAAAGAGGGGATCACCATCCTGTTGGTAGAGCAGAACGCAAGGATGGCGCTTAACATCGGAAATTATGGTTATGTCCTGGAAAACGGCAGGATTGTTCTATCCGATGAAACAAGGGTCCTCTTGGAAAACGATGATGTGAAGGAATTCTACTTAGGAATAAAGCTGGAAGAGTCAGTAAAAGGTTATCAGAGATATAAGAGAAAGAAGAGGTGGCGGTAAATTACTATTGATAATTCAGGGGGGGAGGGATCTCCTCAAAAAAAGAGACTCAGGTCATATGGTAAGATTTTTTTAATTTTTCTCCTTGCTTCGGCGGTAGTTCTCGCAATAACTTATGAAATAAGGACAAGCGCATGGGAAGCAGTTGTCTTTTCCCGGTACTCAAAGAACGCAACCTGGAGACTTCAGGCAGGGGAGAGCAAGGAGATTTCCTTCCCTTTGGATGGTCCCTTTGACATCTCCAGAGGCTATACACATTTACCAAACTTTCAAAAGCGGCTTAAAGAGAAAGGTTATGTAGTAACCTTACAGGCAAGACAATCGAAGACGGCCCTCTTTCTCGGCAGAAATGGCATACCAATCCCTTATGATAGAAGGGACGATCCGGGATTACGACTAAATGATAAAGATGGTGCTGAAGCCTACCACGTTAACCAGAACATCCAACAGTTTCCTTCATTTAAATCCATACCGCCACTTTTAATAAAGATTCTGCTTCACAGGGAAAACCGGGAATTATTCGATTTTGAACATCCTTTCCTGAATCCTGCCATTGAATGGGATCGCCTCAGCTTAGCGAGTTTTAGGTACCTGGGCGAGAAGCTTTTTGGGATTCCAGCTGGAATAGGGGGAAGTACCCTGGTAACCCAAATGGTAAAATTCAGACACTCAAGCAAGGGTATGACCAGTGGTGCTATGGACAAGATAAGACAAATAATAGGAGGAAGTTTGTGGGCATACCGGAAAGGACCCAATACCATCGATACCCGCAAAGAAATTGTCAGGGAATACTTTAATGGAATGCCATTGGGGGCCGCTAAAGGGTACGGTGAAATTAACGGGATTGGCAAGGGGATGTGGGCATGGTTCGGTAAAGATGTAGACCAGATAATGTCTGATTTACGAATGAATGAAACGGATCAGGATATGCTTTATAGAAAGGCAAAGACACTTAAAGAGGCACTCTCGCTCATCATTGCCACACGATATCCATCCTTGTATCTCCAAAAGGATCACACTATACTGGAGAAAACAGTGAATACGTATCTTCGCCTTTTGGAAACAGACGGAATCATTAGCGTCGCTTTAAAAAAAGCTGCACTGACAACCCCCTTAGAATTCAGGCGCGGTGCACCTATCCCTCCCCCTCTATCCCTCGTGGAGCGAAAAGGGACAGACTCTATCCGTATAAAGTTACTCAATCTGCTGGGTATTGAGACACTTTATGAACTGGATCGATTGGATATGGAGGTTGATACTACCTTTGACTTCGATGTCCAGCAGAAAGTCAATAACATCTTGAATTCTCTTTACTCCCCTGAGTTCTTAGGGGAAAATGGATTTTTAGCCCCCTATCTGTTACAAAAAGGGGATCCTGGAGAAGTGATATACAGCTTTGCCCTTTTTGAAAGCCATCCGGAGGGAAATCTTTTAAGGATTCAGGCCGATACCCTGAATAAACCTCTCAATATTACTACCGGCATAAAGCTGGAGTTGGGTTCTACAGCAAAAATTCGAACCCTGGCCTCTTATCTGATGGTTATTGATCAACTTTATGGTTATTTTGCAGAGAAAGACCAAAGCGACCTTTTGAGGAAGAAGACGCAGGTCAAAGACCCTTTATCCAAATGGGTTCTGGATTATCTGTTGTATCACCCAAAGGCTACGCAAGAGGAGGTATTGAAGGCTAGCCTGCAAAGGAGCATTTCCGGCAATCCTCAGAGTTTTTTCACAGGGGGCGGAATGCACACGTTTATGAACTTTAATAAGGATCAGAACAATCGTTTCTTTACAATTGAAGAGGGGCTTTGCCAATCGGTGAATCTTGTTTTTATCCGGCTGATGAAGGAAGTGGTTGACTATTATACGGCAAATCTTGGCTATGATGTGAATGCCCTGCTTTCAGAAACAAACAATCCTGAACGGTTACCTCTTTTAAGAGAAGCGATGGAACTGGAATCTGTCGAATTTCTCAAAAAATATTACCGGATATATGCTGGAAAGACCTATGAAGAGTCTTTTGCAATACTCTGCCAATCTTCCGAACATCCCCTGAGGAACTGGGTTATCCTCTACCTGAAGGAAAATCCGGAGGCTACCCTGGAACAGTTAGCAACAGCGGCAAAGTCGTATTTCCAGGAAAAGGCATTAAACCTCACTTCACTCAATAAGCTGTTTAGAGCCTATCAAGGAAAGTCGTACCAACTCACTGATCAGGCTTACCTTCTGGGAAAGCATCCCCTTGAGGTCTGGTTAGTCTTCTATCTGAAAGACCATCCTAGGGCACTATGGAGTAAAGTGTTGGAAGAGAGCAAAGATGCCCGGATGCTGTCTTCTTCATGGATATTCAAAACCCGTTTTCACCACCCGCAAAACCTCAGGATGAAAAGGCTTCTTGAACGAAAGGCATTTGCCGAGATTCATCGAACATGGAGGTCTATGGGATATCCATTTGGAACACTTGTCCCTTCTCTGGCAACTGCAATTGGCAGCTCAGCTGATCGGCCGGTAAATTTAGCAGAGTTCATGGGTATCATTCTCAATGAGGGAATTTATAAACCAATGGTCAGTATCAAAGGGCTGCATTTTGGGAAGGATACCCCTTATGAAACCCATCTTAGCAAACCCCCTGATACGAAGAAAAGGGTCATGTCTCCTTTAGTGGCTCGATCTTTGAAAGACGCCCTAAGGCAAGTAGTGGAAAGGGGTACTGCTCAAAGGATTAAAAATACCTTTACCCTCTCCGATGGCACCTCCGCTGATATAGGTGGGAAGACCGGTACTGGAGACAACCGGTTTGAAACTTTCCGGAGTGCTGCAGGGGTTGTCAGCTCAAAAATCATCAATCGCACCAGTACTTTTGTCTTTTACGCAGACAGATTCTTTGGGATTGTTACTGTCCACGTGGAAGGCCCAAATGCCTCACAATATGAATTCACAAGTGCCTTAGCGGTTCAGGTGTTAAAAACCTTATGGCCGGCACTGCAGCCGCTTTTTGCCGATAAAGGGCAGCGTCTTATACTTCCTTCCCAGCCAGATGCTCTCTGATTTCATTCAGCCTTTCATTGATTTCCCGCAGCTTGGGCGTCAGACTTTCTCGCATCTTGAAATCAGGAATATCCTCAATGTCTCCAATGCGGGTTATAATGTCGTCCAGCTTTTCCCATGTAATGTCCAATTCGGCATTGAATTCCAGCGGCTCAACTGCAATGCCTTCTTTCTTGAACTTGCCCATAGCTATGTCCAGATCGATTATCTCTCCCAATTGTGGGACAATGGGAGAGATATTTAGTTCTTCACTGGCATAATTGCTAAAGGCCAGTGAGCTGCTGGGTTCTCCATGGATAATCACAGTAGCAGAGGGTGTTGGATTAAAATACCTGAGCCATTTAAGAAGTCCGTCCTTGTCGGCGTGGGCAGAAAATCCTCCGATGGTGTGAATATTGGCTTTTACGGTTACTTCTTCTCCGAAAATCTTTACGCGTTTGGCGCCGTCTACGATGAGCCGCCCTGTGGTACCCTGAGCCTGGTAGCCCACAAACACAATGTGAGCTTCTGGACGCCAGAGATTATGGCGCAGGTGGTGTTTAATGCGGCCGGCATGTCCCATTCCGCTGGCCGCAATGATTATAGCGCCGCTTTTAATTTCGTTTAAACGCATGGATTCTTCAGCCGAGCGGCTGAAGTGCATCCCGGGGAAGTCCAGCGGATGGTTGCCGGCACGCAATTTGTTTATAGTTTCTTCATCAAAGCATTCCGGATGCTTTACAAAGATTTCTGTAGCCGAGATGGCAAGAGGGCTGTCTATATAAACGTCCATATAAGGGATTTGTTTTTTCTGGTAAAGCTCGTTTAACACATAGAGCACCTCCTGGGTGCGCTCCA
>JBAZOX010000035.1:0-15719 GCA_041648535.1 Desulfobacteria bacterium
TAAAGATGTTAAATCCCGAACTGAAAAAAGGATATACACCCCCAAACTATCCTGACTATGAAGTTAAAGTTCCTATCGGCAGAAAAGAAATATTTGCTAAAAGCCTTGTCAAAACAGAACCTAGCGATAGATCTGCCTTCATAAGACATACTGTCAAAAGGGGAGAAACTCTGTCAAGGATTGCCAGCCTATACGATACCGGTACAGAACCGATCATGCGGTTAAATAAAATAAAAACCCCAAGGGGTATAAAAGCTGGAAGGACTCTAGTTATCCCTGTTGGAAGTTCTAAAATTGCGAAGAGAGATACAGATAAAAAAAGAGGATTCATCCTCAGTAAGGTTGCAAAAAAAGGATATTTGGAATCTGAAAGGAAGAAGATAATATATACTGTAAGAAAAGGGGATACCCTATGGAATATTGCCCAGAGGTACGATCTAAAAACTTCAGAGATTCGATATTGGAATAAAATAGGGATTAAAAGCAATATACATCCAGGAACTAATTTAAAATTAATGGTAAAATTGGACCTAAATACCTAGAAATCGGAAATCAAAAGTCGGGAGGTGCAAATAGAATAAAATCCATTCACGACTTCCCACTTCCGGTTTTTGATCCGCCTATTATTTGTGTTATATGACATTATCATAAGCGGATTCGCCCAAAAGGAAATTTTTCGTTTTTCAGGACGGGCTATGCAGACTTCATGAAGGAACGGGAGGATATTATGAAACACAGATATGGACTAAAGACTTTAATAGGGATAATTATAGCTTCGTTTGTAGTAGGTATAATTGTCGCTTCAGAACTGAAGTTGACACCCTCCTTAAAAGCTATTTCTACTTTTGGACTAGAAAAGGATAAGAATAGAGAAAACAAATCATCAACAGTACCTGCTCAACTGCCGTCTTTTGTTGAACTGGCAAAAGAGTTAGAACCGGCAGTTGTCAACATCAGTACTACAAAGGTTATTCATAGGGGAAGGCAGGGATTTACACCTTTTCAGGGTCCTTTTGGTGAAAGAAGCCCTTTTAGAGACTTTTTCGATAAATTTTTTGAGGACATGGTTCCCAAGGATTTCAAACAAACCAGTTTGGGTTCTGGATTCATTATAGACAAGGATGGTTATATTTTGACCAATTACCATGTGATTCAAGGTGCCGATGAAATAAAGGTCAAACTCCAAAACGGAAAGGAGTTTAAAGCAGAGATAAAGGGGAAAGACTCCAAAACTGACCTGGCCTTAATAAAGATAAAATCATGGAAAGATCTGCCTGTAGTTAAGCTGGGCAACTCGGATGAATTACAGGTGGGGGAATGGGTGATGGCCATTGGAAATCCCTTCGGGCTTGATCATACAGTTACAGCAGGGATTGTGAGTGCTAAAGGAAGGATTATCGGAGCCGGCCCCTATGATAATTTTATACAGACTGATGCTTCTATAAATCCGGGAAATAGCGGAGGCCCCCTGATTAACCTGAAAGGAGAGGTGATTGGTATCAATACCGCTATTATTGCCAGTGGGCAGGGGATAGGGTTTGCAATCCCGATTAATATGGCGAAAGGGCTTATCCCCCAACTCAAAGAAAAGGGAAAGGTAATCCGAGGATGGTTGGGTGTTGTGATACAGAAGGTCACTACTGAGATAGCAAAGTCATTCGGGTTGAAAGAGGCTGAAGGCGCGCTGGTTGCTGATGTTGAGGAAGGTGGTCCTGCGGATAAAGCAGGGATTAAGCAGGGAGACATAATAATAGAACTGGACGGTAAAAAGATCGACGAGATGAATATGTTGCCAAGGCTTGTCGCAACTCTCAATGTGGGAAAGGAAGCAAAAGTAAAGATTATAAGAAATGGAAAGGAAAATACCTTAAAGGTAATAATTGGAGAATTTCCAGAAAAGGAAATAGTTGCTTCAAGGGAACAAGCAGGAGAAAAACTGGGGATGGTAGTGCAAAATCTGACCCCGGATATTGCAAAACAGTTTGGATACGTGGGTGAAAGGGGGGTTTTGGTAACCGACGTTGTTGCAGGCAGCCCAGCAGATGAGGCTGGAATAAAACAAGGTGACCTGATAAAAGAGATAAACCGTAACCCCATTAAAGATTTGGGAAATTATATGGCTATCCTGAGCAAGGTAAAGGGAGATAGCCTTCTTCTGCTTATCAAGAGAGCCGATAGTGCACTATATGTAGTGCTTAAGATGCCGGGAAAGGAATGATTTAGCTATTGCCTTAACCCCTCAAATGCTTGATTCCACATTTCATTCAAAACTCAAAAAACAATTCAATATCCTTCTTAAAAAATCCTGCAATATAGATTTGCTAAAGATGGACTCCTTACCCGGGGATGCATCAAAACGAAAGTATTTCCGCCTGTATCATGATGAGGGAACTTTGATTGGTGTCTATGGGCAAGATGACAAAGAAAATCGTTCTTTTATATATTTTTGCAAACACTTATACAACCTGGGACTCTCCGTTCCCAGGTTGTACACAAGCAGTATTGATAAAGGGATCTACATAATTGAAGACCTGGGAAATGAAACCCTTGCTGAAAGGATTTCATCCCCTTCTATATCCAAAGAAGAGGTGCTCTCCCTTTACATAAAAAGTGCAAAAGACCTGGTTGACTTTCAGATTTTGGGCCATGTGGGTATTGATTATGAACATAATTGTCACCAAAGCCCGGTGTTTGATCGAAAGAACATCGAAGATGACCTTCAATATTTTATGAATAATTTTTTTGTCCTGGCAGATAATTATTTAAAGATACCCGGAATAGAAAATGAACTAAACAGATTAACAGACATTTTAGCAGGGACTCAGCCCATGTTTTTCCTCTATCGGGATTTTCAATGCAGGAATATAATGGTTCGCCCTGATAGGAGCCTCGGATACGTTGACTTTCAGGCAGGTCGTCAGGGGCCGCTCCAATATGATGTTGCAACCCTACTCTATGCTTCTAAAGCAAATATCTCTGATGAAGAAAGAAAAATCATTTTATCCAGTTATTTAAATAAATTAGAAATAGTAATAGCTTCTCGAAAAGATCCAAAAGGAATTGGAAAAGTTTTGGATTCAGCAAGGCTAGTAACCCGTAATGACTTTATGTCCAACTATTATTTTTTTGTCCTTTTTAGGATTTTACGGGCATTAGGAGTTTATCTGTTTTTGGCGGTTCAAGAGGGGCACTGGAGGTTTTTAGAAGGAGTCCCTGAGGCATCAAAGAACCTTATGAGTATTTTTTATGGACAAAGCTTCTTAGGTAAGACTTTTCCTAAACTTCAAAAATTTGCACAACGATTAAGTACGGAAGATGCCTTTCTGTCTCCAACGAAGTTGATAAGTTTAATTAGTTCACGCTGAAAAATTCCCCCTTCCGCTCTCTCTCGCAGGTTTTTTGACCCATCTATGACTCGCTTCAGGCATTTTTTAAAACGGTTCACTGTTCACGGTTTAACGGTGAACGATCTAATGATAGTTTGATTCAATGGATAATAAATTGATTGTATCGATTTATAGCTTTGGTTTTAACTATTCCCATACCCTTGAGGATCCACATGGGCACGGCGGGTATGTGTTTGATTGCCGAGGGTTGCCCAACCCAGGCAGGCAAAAAGAATTTCAGGAGTATAGTGGGCTGGATAAACCTGTTGTTGATTATCTTGAGGTTTGTCCAGAGGTTCATCGGTTTTACCACCTGACTCTGGAGCTTGTAAAAAGTCATTGTGAGGCTTTTTCAGCCAGAGGATTTGAACATCTTACGGTATCTTATGGCTGTACTGGCGGACAGCATCGGTCGGTCTATATGGCTGAAAGGATGAAAAGGGACTTAGCTCTGGCAGGATTTGAGACCGACTGCATACATAAGGAGAGGTTCCGATGGGATATTGCCTTTGCACAGCCTTGTAGAAAGGCATTTATCTTAGCTGCTGGTCTGGGGACAAGGTTATTGCCTTTAACAAAGGAAGTGCCTAAGGCACTGATTAAAATGGGGGAAGAAGCAGTTATTGACGTGGTATCGAAGAAGCTGATTGAAGCAGGGGTAAAAGAGATAGCCGTTAATACACATTATCTGAGTGAGCAAGTGGAGACTCACTTAAAGAATACGCACTTAAACTGTAACTTTACAACGGTACACGAACCTGAACTGTTGGATACCGGGGGAGGCTTAAAGAACACTGAAGGTTTTTGGGGAAGTGAACCTTTCTTTATTCATAATGTAGACATCATAAATGAAACCGATCTAAAGTCAGTCTATCGCTATCACCTAGCATCAAAGAGCATGGTTACCTTAGTGCTCCAGGAGCGACTTTCAACAAACTATTTTGTTATCGATTCTATAAATATTGTTTGTGGGCTTTACTATTCCCAAAAGGGTCTTATTGATATTCGAAGGCAGACAAAAGGGCCGGTTAGATACCTGGCTTTTAGTGGGGTTCATGTAATTTCACCTGAAATATTTAAGGAAATAAAAGAAACGGGAAAGTTCTCTATTATCAGCCTTTATCTGAGATTGATAGAAGAAGGTTTTTTGATCTCTGCATATATAGACAACGACAAATTTTTCGCCGATATTGGAAACCCTGAAGGTCTTAAAAAGGCTGTCGAGTGGCTCTCCGAATCGAAATCCTGTATCTTTTCCTCTAAATCCCCCGTGTGAAATCGCTTAAGGGATGGAGTTTTCTTGTCGGGGGACATCTGTTATACCTTGACATTCCCTTGCCTCGGTATTATAATGAACTATATTTTAATCTTTCCGTTGAAGCATTCTTTCTTCCCTTATGTTTCAGGATATGAGAGTAATAAAATAAAGGGATTTGGGCAACAGCCTTTAAAGGATTGACATTGTATCTTTAAAAACATTGTGGGTTATGTTTTTGTATATTTTTCCGATATAAATGGCAGCAAAGAAATCATTCTCCGAAAAAATCATCTGTAAAAACAGAAAAGCATGGCATGATTATTCTATTGATGAGAAATGCGAAGCAGGCATTGTGCTTAAAGGCAGTGAGATAAAATCATGCAGGCTGGGAAAAGTAAATCTAAAAGACAGCTATGCTAAGATAAAGGATGGGGGACTATATTTAATAAATACACACATTTCTCCTTATGACCATGCTAATCAATTTAATCATGACCCACTCCGAGAGCGCAAGTTGCTCCTGCATAAGGGAGAAATAAAGCGCTTGATCGGGAAGATTAACGAAAGAGGGATGACTCTCATCCCTCTAAGTATGTATCTAAAAAATGGGAAGGCAAAGGTAGAGTTGGGACTGGCAAGGGGCAAGAAACTCTATGATAAGAGGGAGAGCATAAAGAAGAAGACAGAAGCTAGAGATTTAGAAAGGTCTTTGAGGTTGAAGTAGGTACCCACGTTCTTTGAAATAGGTTAAATAAAACACCTCCTTTTATATTATTGGTTATTTATGCCGGCAAGAAGTAATTTAGGGGGCGACATGGTTTCGACGGGGATAGTTGAAACCTAAGCTGCATACCGAGGCCCTATTCACTCGTAAAACAATAGGATCTAAACATAATCGCAGACAACTACGAATATGCCTTAGCCGCTTAAAGCGGCTAACGTTCCCCCAGTCTTTCCTGCGGGGCTGGATGGAGCGCCGATTAGCAGGATAGTCTCCTTTTGATGCTTATATAAAGGGGATAAAACAAAAATAAGCTAGTGTTTTAATGACCCTGCCTGTAGGGGCTTTAAAACGCGAAATTAAAATACAGGCTAAGTATGTAGATGCTTAAGTGGAATATCTTCGGACGCGGGTTCGATTCCCGCCGCCTCCACCAATGACTTAAGGGTATTTACCCCGCACCCCGCCCTGTGGGCGGGGTGCGGGGTTTACTATTTATCCAGAGTATGAGGGAAAAGACCTTGAAACAGTTGGCTTCAACGGTATCGGAGAAAAAGAGTGTATCACATCCTAAAAGCCAGGAGAGACAATGAGAAATGATGGGCGTATGCCCAATGCAATACGGAAGGTAGCTATAACAAAAGACTATATAAAACACGCAGAAGGCTCGGTATTAATTGAAATGGGTAATACTAGAGTGATATGTACCGCTACTATAGAAAATAGGGTCCCCGCTTTTTTACAGGATACTGGTCAAGGTTGGGTAACTGCTGAATATTCCATGTTACCAAGATCAACCATGGTACGTACAGTTAGGGAGTCGTCTACCGGAAGAAAGGGAGGCAGAACCCATGAAATACAGAGATTGATTGGCCGTTCTATGAGGGTAATTACCGACCTGAAGGAATTTGGCAAGAGGACCATCCTGCTGGATTGTGATGTTATAGAGGCAGATGGTGGTACAAGGACGGCATCCATTACAGGGGCATTTATTGCTTTAGCTGAAGCATTCAATACACTAAAAGCAAAGGGGGAGATTGGCAAAATGCCAATTTTAGATTACGTAGCTGCCATCAGTGTAGGTATGCTGGATGGACAGATGCTTCTTGATCTAAATTATGAGGAAGATTCCAAAGCTGAAGTGGATATGAATTTCGTAATGACCGGTAGCGGTTTGTTTGTTGAAATACAGGGAACTGCAGAGAAGAAGGCTTTTTCAAAAGAGCAGATAGATAAAATGACAGAACTGGCATCCAAAGGGATAGAAGAACTGATTGCAAAGCAGAGGGGGATAATAGGAAATCTTTTTTAAATGGAAATTGTTATAGCAACTAGAAATGAAGGGAAGTTACAAGAGATTAAAGAATTGATTAAGGGACTGCAAGTTGAGATTTTATTCCTGAAAGATATTCCAGAAGTACCTGTTGTCAGGGAAGGCGGTTCAAGCTTTAGGGAAAATGCCCTGATGAAAGCGGAAGTTATAGCTTCTTTCACCAAGAAGGTTAGCATTGCTGATGATTCAGGATTAGCGGTGGATTTCCTTAAAGGGGAGCCAGGGGTTTATTCTGCCAGGTTTGCCGGGGAAGATGCCAATGATGATAAAAACAATAAGGAGCTACTTAGGAGACTTGAAGGTGTTCCAATATCCAAAAGGGGGGCTACCTTCAGATGTGTAATCGCTGTTGTTACCCCTGAGGGAAAGAAAGATATTGTCGAGGGTGAATGTAGGGGAATAATTCAATTTGAGGAAAAAGGGGGATTTGGTTTCGGGTATGATCCTCTCTTTTTTGTCCCTGAGTACCGGAGAACCTTTGCAGAGTTATCACCAGAGATAAAAAACAAAATCAGCCATCGGGCAAAGGCTATGGAGAAACTGAGAGTTGTGCTGAAAGAGTATCTAAAAACGGAAAAACGAGCGTAGAAAAAGGTTGAATTTTTTTTGCTTATATGCTATTAAGCACTTTTATCTTTTTGACGGGGCGTAGCGCAGCCTGGTTAGCGCACCTGCCTTGGGAGCAGGGGGTCGGAGGTTCAAATCCTCTCGCCCCGACCACTTAAGGTTAATGGCTTCGTAAAAAGCCCATCCCAAATTTGACTTTTTACGACTTTATCATATTTGTTTTTCAAAGCTCTCAAGGTTGTAAACACGGGCGCCCGTAGCTCAGCTGGATAGAGCAACGGACTTCTAATCCGTAGGTCGTCCGTTCGAATCGGACCGGGCGTGCCAGAAATTAATCTTATAATTATCCTATGGTGAGTGTAGCTCAGTTGGTTAGAGCACTGGATTGTGGCTCCAGCGGTCGAGGGTTCAAATCCCTTCACTCACCCCATGCGCCCGTAGCTCAGATGGATAGAGCGTCGGACTTCGAATCCGCAGGTCGTCCGTTCGAGTCGGACCGGGCGTACCAAACAAAGGGCCGTTAGCTCAATTGGTAGAGCAACTGACTCTTAATCAGTAGGTCGTAGGTTCGATCCCTACACGGCCCACCATCTAAGTCGTGAATGGTGATTCGTAAATGGTGAAAGTTGCTTGAACTTGTATCTAGTGATTTAACCTTCTATTCACCATTCACTATTTACGATTCACGAGACAAGCGAGAGTGGCGGAACTGGCAGACGCACTGGACTTAGGATCCAGCCCCTTTTAGGGGTGGGGGTTCAAATCCCCCCTCTCGCACCAAGTTTATGTATTTCTTTACCCGAGGATTAGATGAAAATAGAGATAGAAGAGATTAGCCCTATCGAAAAAAAGTTTACCGTTACCCTACCAAAAGAATTGGTTACAAGTGAGTTGGACTCTGCCTATGAAGATTTACGAAAGAAGGCTAAGATAAAAGGTTTCCGCCAAGGCAAAGTCCCAAGAGGTATCCTTGAAAGATATTATAAGAGAGATGTGGAAGGCGAGGTTGTCATAAAGCTTGTCAATGATTCCTACTTTAAAATGCTGGAAGAAAAAAATATAACCCCGGTTTCACAGCCAATAATAGACGATAAGGGGCTGGAAAAAGGGAAGGAATTTACCTATTCTGCCAAGGTTGAAGTTAGACCTGAGATAGATGTAAAGGGTTATATAGGTATAGAGCTAGAGAAGGGCAAATTAAATATATCGAAAGAAGATATAGATAAAAAGCTTGCAGATTTGCAGCGATCAAATGCGCAGTTACGGGAGGTAGATGAATCTCGACCTATTAAGTTTGGGGATTTCGCTGTTATTGATTATGAGGGGTTTTTAGATGCTGAAGCAATTGATGGAGAAAAGGTTACCGACCATTTGCTGGAAGTGGGGTCTGGATCCTTTTCTCCAGATTTCGAAGAGCAGTTGTCAGGATTAAAAAAAGGGGACGAAAGGGATATTCAGATAACCCTGCCGGAAGAATACAACAAAAAGGATTTAGCGGGTAAAGAGGTAACCTTTAAAGTCAAAATCAAAGGGATAAAAGAAAAGATTCTACCTGAGTTAAATGATGACTTCGCCAAGGATTTGGGAGAATTTGAGACATTAGAAAAGCTTAAGCAAAAGATAAGGGAAAATTCAGAAAAGCTGGATAAAATCAGAATAGAAGCTAACCTTAGAGACCAGCTTTTAAATAAATTGGTTGAGACAAATGCCTTTGAAGTTCCGCCTTCATTAGTCAATCAACATCTTCAAGATAAGATAAAAGAAACACATATGCGGCTGGCTCTTCAGGGGTTAAGTATGGAGCAGGTTGGCATATCTATTGATAGCATTAAAGAGAGCTATAAAGACCAGGCTGAAAAAGAGGTGAAAGCCAGCTTCCTTCTTGAAGAGATTGCGAAAAAGGAATCCATACAGGTAGACGAAAAATATATTGAGGATAAGATACTTGAAATTGCAGAAAATTCCGGGCATAACATTGAAGCTGTCAGAAATCATTACAAAGAAGACGAAGCGAGAGAGAGATTGAAGGCTGGACTCAAAACAGAGAAAACCCTTGATTTTATAATCGAAAAGGCTAACATAAAAGAAGTAGAAAGAAGGGAAAATGACACTAATCCCAATAGTGATTGAACAGACTGGTCGTGGAGAGCGGGCTTATGATATTTATTCCCGTCTGCTAAAAGAAAGGATTATATTCATAGGTACTCCTATAGATGACATTGTGGCCAATCTGGTTATTGCCCAAATGTTATTTTTAGAGTCTGAGGACCCTGACAAGGATATTCACCTTTATCTTAATTCGCCGGGCGGTATAGTTACTTCTGGCCTTGCTATATATGACACCATGCAGTATATAAAACCCAGGGTTTCAACATTGTGTATGGGGCAGGCTGCAAGTATGGGGGCGTTGCTTTTGACAGCAGGAGAACAGGGAAAGAGATATGCCCTTCCACATTCCCGAATATTGCTGCACCAGCCTCTGGGTGCATTCCAGGGGCAGGCTACAGATATAGAGATCCATGCTAAGGAGATACTCAAGATAAGAGAAAACTTAAATAAGATATTGGTTCGTCACACTGGACAGCCTTTAGAAAAGATCCAAAGAGAGACAGATCGGGACTTTTTTATGAGCAGCGAGGAAGCTAAGGAATACGGAATTATTGATGAAGTTATTAAAAAGAAGGCATCTGTCTAACTGGGTTTATTTCATTGTTTATGTTTGTGTTAAATAAACAATAGGGGGGGAATAAGTGAATAGGAAAGATGATGATATAGTTGAGAATTTAAGTTGCTCATTTTGTGGTAAAGGAAGAAAGGAAGTAAAAAAGCTGATAGCTGGTCCCACCGTCTACATCTGTGATGAATGTATTGAACTTTGCAATGATATTATTGCTGAGGAGTTTGAGAAAGAGGACAAATACAGTGGGTACTCCATGGTTCCCAAACCCTTTGAGATAAAGAAGTTCCTGGACGAATACGTTATAGGGCAGGAAAGTGCAAAAAAGATTCTTTCCGTTGCAGTACATAACCACTACAAGAGAATAAACTCCAAGATAGATATGAACGGGGTTGAGCTTCAAAAGAGTAACATTATACTTATCGGACCTACAGGTTGCGGCAAAACCCTCTTAGCTCAGACTCTCGCTAAAATTCTCCAAGTCCCTTTTGCTATTGCAGATGCTACAAGCCTTACCGAGGCTGGATATGTTGGAGAGGATGTTGAAAATATTATACTTGCTTTATTGCAGGCTGCGGATTATGATGTTGAAAAGGCATCAAAGGGTATTGTTTACATCGATGAGATTGACAAAATCTCCCGGAAATCTGACAGTCCTTCTATTACCAGGGATGTATCAGGAGAAGGGGTACAGCAGGCCCTTCTAAAGATCATCGAAGGTACAGTAGCCAGTGTTCCTCCTAAAGGTGGCAGAAAACACCCTCAACAGGAATTTCTTCAAGTAGATACAACCAACATCCTTTTTATCTGTGGGGGGACATTTCATGGACTAGAGGAGATCATCCAAAGACGAATAAGGGGAAGTTCAATTGGTTTTGGTTCAGAGATCAGTGGTAATAAAGGAAGGCAGATTTACGATATTCTAGTGGAAGTTCAGCCGGAAGATCTATTGAAATATGGTTTAATCCCGGAATTTATTGGGAGACTGCCAGTAATTGCCACCTTGAGTGATCTTAACGAGGAGTGCCTGGTAAGGATATTAAAAGAACCGAGAAATGCTCTGGTGAAGCAGTATAGGAAGCTGTTTGAATTTGAGAAAGTTGGTCTTAATTTTACCAATGATGCCCTGGTAGCAATAGCAAAAGAGGCCCAAAAGCGGAGGTCAGGGGCTAGAGGATTGAGATCAATTATGGAGAATATTATGCTGGACATTATGTACGAACTGCCATCTCAATCGGACATCCGAGAGTGTGTTATAACCGAAGAAGTAGTTCAAAAAAAAGAAACTCCTATACTTGTATACGAAAAGAAAGCAGAATCTGCGTAGATAGACTGTAGGTAGATAGACTGTAGACTATTAGCCTACAGCCTAACTGCCTAAACAAAGCCTACAGTCTAAACAACCTGAGTAGTAGCGGACAAATCTGATTAAGAGGATACAGAACAATGTTGTTTAAACTTTCCAAAGGCACCGGTAACACACCTAATGTTGAAAGTATATATCCTTTGTTGCCCCTTAGGGATATTGTAGTATTTCCTTATTCGGTGGTGCCACTATTCGTTGGTAGAGAAAAGTCGATAGATGCATTGGAATATGCTCTAAAGAACGAAAAAAGCTTATTCCTGACTACTCAAAAGGATGCTAAGGTTAACAACCCTTCAGAGGATGATATTTATAGAGTTGGGACATTGAGTACCATCCTTCAGCTTTTAAAACTACCGGATGGAACAGTTAAGGTTCTTGTCGAGGGTAAAAAAAGGGCAATGATAAGGAAAATTATCCCCAATACACAGTTCTTGGAGGTGAGTGTTGAGGAGATAAATGATTTCCAGAAAATAACGAATGTAATTGAGGCTTTGATGCGAAATCTTAAAAACTCCTTTGAGATTTTCGTCAAACTGAATAAAAAAATCTCCCAGGATATGCTATCTTCCGTATTGTCCATTGATGACCCGAGTCGTTTAGTCGATACAATTGTTGTTTACGTAAATATTAAGTTAGAGGATAAACAGGATATTTTAGAAACTTTGAATATAGAAGAGAGATTAGAGAAGCTATTTCAACTAATTGAGTCTGAAATTGAAATCCTCCAGATAGAAAAGAAGATTAAGAATAGAGTTAGAAAGCAGATGGAGAAGAGCCAAAAAGAATACTACCTAAACGAACAGATGCGTGCAATTCAAAAAGAGATGGGGGAAAAGGATGAATTTAAGACTGAGCTTAAGGAACTAGAAGAAAATATTAAAAAGAAAAAGATGTCAAAAGAGGCAACAGCAAAGGTCGAAAAGGAGTTTAAAAAGCTTAAAATGATGGCACCTATGTCTGCTGAAGCCACAGTGGTACGCAATTATATAGACTGGTTAATTTGCCTTCCCTGGTATGATGAAACTGAAGACAAACTGGACATAACAGAGGCTGAGAAAATTTTAGATGAGGATCACTACGGGTTAAAACAAGTCAAGGAACGAATAGTAGAGTATCTTGCTGTTCAAAGTTTGGTTAAGAAGATGAAGGGACCTATACTCTGTCTAGTGGGTCCTCCAGGGGTGGGTAAGACCTCTTTAGCTAAATCTGTTGCAAGAGCAACTGGAAGGAAGTTTGTCAGGTGTTCCCTTGGTGGAGTCCGTGATGAAGCTGAGATAAGGGGTCATCGTAGGACTTATATTGGTTCAATGCCTGGTAAGATCATCCAGTCTATAAAGAAGGCAGGCTCAAATAACCCTGTATTTCTGCTAGACGAAGTGGACAAGATGAGCACTGATTTTAGAGGAGACCCATCAGCCGCATTAATGGAAGTATTGGATCCTGAACAGAATCAGGTCTTCAACGACCACTATATAGATGTAGACTATGATCTTTCTAAGGTGATGTTCATTACCACAGCAAATACTTTGTTTTCAATCCCTCTCCCTCTGCAAGATCGTATGGAGATTATTCGTATTGCTGGATACACCGAATTAGAAAAATTGAATATAGCCAAAAAGTTTTTGATTCTAAAACAGATAGAAGCCCATGGTCTGGCTGATAAAAATGTGGTATTCTCACTTCATGCTATTCTAGGTGTAATCCGTAGATATACCAGGGAAGCAGGTGTCAGGAATCTTGAACGCGAAATAGCATCTATTTGTCGGAAAGTAGCAAAAGAGGTCGTCAAAAAAGGGAAGAATATAAAAATCAGTATTCAATCAAGTAGTCTTCAAAAGTATTTAGGGATTCCCAAATACAGATATGGTAAAGTGGAAGAGGATGACACAGTGGGGCTTGCAACTGGCCTTGCCTGGACCGAACTGGGGGGGGAATTACTTGCTATAGAGGTAACAGTTATGCCAGGCAAGGGTAAACTGACTGTTACTGGAAAACTGGGTGATGTCATGCAGGAATCTGCCCATGCTGCTCTTAGTTATGTTCGGTCAAGGGCGGAACTTCTTGATTTAGAAAGGAATTTTTATCAAAATGTTGATATACACATACATGTTCCTGAAGGGGCCATACCAAAAGATGGGCCTTCGGCTGGCATTACCATGGCAACCTCTATAACCTCTGCCTTGATTAAGAAAGCAGTGAGAAAGGACTTAGCCATGACAGGAGAGATAACCCTTAGAGGCAGAGTTCTCCCTATTGGCGGATTTAAAGAAAAGGTTTTGGCTGCTCACAGGGGTGGCATAAAGACAATCATTATTCCTAAGGAGAACGAGAAGGACATTGCGGAAATCCCTGCCAAGATTCTAAAGACAGTAGATATAGTTATGGTGGAACATATGGATGAGGTCTTGAAAAGGGCTTTGATACTGGATGACCCTGATAATTTCATGAAAAAGAAAAAGGATGAAGGGATTATTGAGAAGTTCTATGAACAGGAAGTAATCCAGGAGGTTACAAACCTATCTGTAAATTAAAGTGAAAAGCCATTATTTATTTGGGCGGGTAGCTCAGTTGGGAGAGCATCGGCCTTACAAGCCGAGGGTCACAGGTTCGAGCCCTGTTCCGCCTACCATATAAATTAAAAAGGGGTCGTAGTTCAGTCGGTTAGAACGCCGGCCTGTCAAGCCGGAGGTCGCGAGTTCAAGTCTCGTCGGCCCCGCCAGTAAAATAAAGGGGTCAGATGAAAATCTGACCCCTTTATTTTTATCCTAAAAAGTAATCTCCAACCCTATTTCCAACCTATCCAAGCGAAAAAAAACTAGACCCCATTTAATAATTGAGGTATAGGTAAATGCACGGTTGAATGACAGTTTATATAAGTTTGTAAACCCTAATTACAGAGGGGTGATTATGAAGGCGTTTTTCTTTAGTTCCTGAGTTTACAGAGAGCAAAGAGGGGGACGCCTTTTTTGTTTTAAGCCTAAACATATTCTCATAATGAAGAGGATACAAAATGAATTCCAGTAACAACCACAGGCTAAGAAATTTTCTATTATATTCATTCAGCATCCTGATGGTCTCGCTTTCCACTGACATATCGATAGCTAAACAGGTAACCTTTGAAAGAGACTATACCTACCAGGCAAGCGAGTATGACAGCAAGGTTTCATGCAGAGTCAATGCCTTAGAGCAGGTAAAAAGGCTTCTTTTAGAGGAATTGGGGACATATCTTGAGAGCAGGACAGACGTAAGGGATTTTAAGCTGACAAAGGACCAGATTATAACCCTGACAGCCGGGATAGTAAGGACAGAGGTAGTGAAAGAGACATGGGATGGTAAGTCATACTGGCTGAAGGCCAGGATAGAAGCTGACCCAGATGAGGTAATAAAGTCTGTTGACTCTTTACGAAAAGACCATCAGAAGACAACGGAGCTTGAGGAGACAAGGAGAAAGGCAGCAGAGTATCTGAAGGAGATGGAGAGGTTAAAGAGTGAGTTGGCATTGGCTAAAGGTGATATAAAAAAACAGGGACAATACAACGAAGCTGTAAAAGGACTAAGCGCAACGGATTGGTTTAAGAAGGGATATGCCTATCACGTTGCAAAAGAATATCAGGATGCTATAAATGCTTACACCAGAGCTATAGAACTAGATCCTAAAGATGCTACAGTGCCTTATACCAACCGTGGGGCTGCTTATGCGGATTTAGGCAACCACAATCAGGCTATAGCTGACTACAACAGAGCTATAGAACTAACCCCCAAAAATGTAAAGGCTTATTACAATCGTGGGATTGCTTATTTTGAATTAGGCAACCATAATCAGGCCATAGCTGACTACAACAGAGCTATAGGACTAGACCCTAAATATACATTGGCTTATTACAACCGTGGGGTTGCTTATGGAGAATTAGGCAACTACCAGCAGGAGATAGCTGACTACACCAAGGCTATAGAACTAAACCCTAAATATGCAAAGGCTTATAACAATCGTGGGATTGCTTATGGAAATTTAGGCAACCACAACCAAGCTATAGCTGACTGCACCAGGGCTATAGAACTAGACCCTAAAGATGCAAAGGCTTATTACAATCGTGGGACTGTTTATGGTAACTTAGGCAACTACAATCAGGCCATAGCTGACTTCACCAAAACCATAGAACTAGACCCTAAAGATGCAAAGGCTTATTACAATCGTGGGACTGTTTATGGTAACTTAGGCAACTACAATCAGGCCATAGCTGACTGCACCAGAGCTATAGAACTAGACCCTAAACATGCAAAGGCTTATTACAATCGTGGGGTTGCTTATGAAGGATTAGGGAATCTACAGCAGGCTTTTAATAATTTTAAGGTATCAGCTAGATTAGGCTTTAAACCAGCCCAGGATATTTTACGAAAAAAAGGGATTAAA
>JBAZOX010000036.1:0-15674 GCA_041648535.1 Desulfobacteria bacterium
ATTTGATCTTGAGCAATCCATAGATAATGTAGGAAAGACCAAGGATCAGATATGCCAAGGCTGCTCCACGATTGCGGCCGAGGCGATCTGATATGCTCCCCCATATTACCCCGCAAAAGACACTCAGACCCCCAACCATTGCCCATAGTGTACCTGCCCATGCCTGTGTAAAGCCCATCTCCTTAACCAGGTAGGCAGCAAAGAAAATCATGTATATAATATACGATAAACCATAAAAGAAGTAAACTGTCCCCAGATGCCAGATAGGTCCCACTCTGTAAAGCTTTATCCACTCAAAAGATGAAATAGGGTAAGCATTGGAAGGGACCGGAGGGATACATCCTTTTTCATCTGTGCCAATTGGCAGCAGCCCCTTTTCCTCCGGGTGGCTGCGTACAAACAGAAAAACCACACCGGAAAGCAATAACACGGCACTACCCAGGATATACCAGGAAAAGCGCCAACCATCGGGACCGTATGCAGTCAAAATAGGAGGAACCACCAGGCCGGATATCAGGGTGCCCATTCCGATCCCACCTGAGACAATCCCAGTGGCAAAGCCCCTTCTCCTGGTTACAAACCACGCCGAACCGAGGGCCATAGCCGGGACATAAGCAGCACCATTGCCAATGCCGGTCAGAAGTCGCATGGCAAAGGCAAAACCAAATGATTGGGCGAAGCCAGTCAGGATCATGGTACAACCCATCAGTACCAGGGCAACGGTAATGACAATTCGTGTTCCAAACCTGGCGGCCAAAAATCCACCGATGATAGCCATGGTCAGATAACCAATGAAATTGCCTGTACCCAAGAGGCCCAGCTGCGTATAGTCAAATTTGAGACCGTCCTTCATAGCGGGAAGAATAATGGTGTATGCCATACGTCCAAACCCGTGGGCAGCAATAGTAGTGAAGAGTCCCATTAAAATGACAATCCAGCCATAGTGAAGTTTTTTCTCTCTCATGTTGGTATCCCTTGCGTTGCCTTGCCAACTGGACTTAGCCGACTAACCCTTTTCAAGACCGATAGTTTCTGTTTTGTTGACAACTCTTGGTTCTGTGTGCTCCAGGGCCTGCTTTTTCGGTATGCTTTTGGTTGACTTCCGATCAGAATTACCTATTTTATGTTTTAGTATCATGCTTTTTTTTGTTTTACAACATTTTTCATTTCGATTATTTTACCCATGAGCTAAGCTATTTGCATAGATAATTTTGCCGTAAGCAAATATATTAGCTGCCAAAGTCCACCAGGTATAAAAGGTCAGGAAACCTAAAAAAGATTACTCCTTGCATTTCAACGCTATTTGTTATATGTATATCAAGTTTATTTTGCTGGTATGCTTGTATCTGATAAAGGGAATTTTTCAGGACGGACTAATTAAATAAGGACATACATATGAAGTATTGGCGGAAACCACTGGATTATGAAGACATCAAGATTCCCAGGGGTAAAGTGTCTATTATTGAAGACCGCTGTAAGGGCTGTTCCTTCTGTGTGGAGTATTGTCCCCGGGATGTTTTGGAGATGTCCGAGCATTTTAATAAAAAGGGCTATCATCTTCCCTATGTTAAAAATCCGGAGGATTGCGTTAACTGCAACTTTTGTGAGGTGATATGCCCGGAATTTGCCATATATGTTGAAAAACTGGAAGAATAAAGGTAACTACTCAGGTTCAAAGTTCCAAGGTTCACGGTTCAAGGTTAGAGAGCGATGAAGATTGAACGGTTTGAAGATATTGAGGCTTGGCAAATGGCACGTGAATTGCCCCGTATTAAATACGGGGGTACCGTCTAACAAACAAGCCAGGACTTGCAACCAACCGTGAACTGTGAACCTGACAACCTGAATAGTTACGAATAAAGGAGACATAGGTTTTGGAAGGAACTGAACACTTTATTATGGGCGATGTAGCATGCGCGGAAGCCGCTATTGCCAGCGGATGCAGATTCTTTGCCGGTTATCCTATTACACCGGCTACAGAGATTGCCGAAAGAATGGCAAAAAGGCTACCCCAGATTGGAGGTGTTTATATCCAGATGGAAGATGAGCTGGCTTCTATGGCTGCTGTCCTGGGGGCGTCCTGGGGAGGGCTCAAGTCCATGACAGCCACTTCCGGGCCAGGGTTTAGCCTTATGATGGAAAATATAGGTCTTGGCATCGTGATGGAGGTGCCCTGTGTTGTGGTGAATGTTCAAAGGGCGGGACCATCCACGGGTCTCCCTACCCTATGTGCCCAGGGGGATATGATGCAGGCCAGATGGGGTTCTCACGGACACTATGAGATAATTGCCCTTAGCGCCGGTTCACCGCAGGAGCTATTCGATGTAACAATAAAGGCTTTCAACCTATCCGAGAAATATCGCCTTCCGGTTTTGATAATGACCGATGAGGTAGTGGGACATATGACAGAAAAGGTTATCATCCCACCATCCAACCGGATCGAAATCTATCCCCGTCGGATAACGAAGCTCCCCCCGGAAGAATATCTGCCATACCTTCCCGATGAAGATATGGTTGCTCCCATGGTGGGAATCGGCGAAGGATACCACATACACTCTACGGGTTTAACGCACGATAAAAAGGGATACCCTGTTATAACCGCTCCTGCTCAGAAAGAGATGATAGACAGATTGGTCTATAAGATCCGAAACAATGTGGATGATATAGTTGAATATCAGGAGATTGAGACAGCGGATGCTGAAATAATTATTGTCGCCTATGGCATATCGGTACGACCTGCACAAAAGGCTTTAGAACTGGCAAGAGAGAAAGGAATCAAGTGCGGAATGTTGAAACTGACTACTATATGGCCATTTGCTGAGAAAAAGATCATGGAATTGGCCTCTCAGGTTAAAGGGTTTGTTGTGCCTGAGATAAATTATGGCCAGATATCTCTGGAAGTGGAACGGTGTTCGGCAGGCCAGGCAAAAACTATTCTGGTAAAGCATGCAGGTGGAGCCATTTTTAATCCTGATGAAATCCTTGAAACGGTTGAAAAATTATGAAAAAACAAATAGTTGAAGAACTGAATGGAATGCCGGGAAGCCACCCTTTGAGTTCTCTCCTGCGAGAGGACAGGATGCCTCACATCTGGTGTCCCGGCTGTGATATCGGAACGGTATTTTCAAGCTGTCTTACTGCTATCCACGAATCAAAAATAGACTATAACAATTTTGCCATGGTATCTGGAATAGGCTGCACCGGAAGGGCTGCCGGGTATATTAAACTCGATTCTTTTCATACCACCCACGGCAGGGCAATACCCTTTGCCACCGGTCTTAAAATAGCCAAACCCAAGATGAAGATAATTGTCTTCAGCGGTGATGGGGACCTCTTTACCATAGGGGGGAATCATTTTATTCATGCCGCTCGCAGAAACATTGATTTGACAGTTATATGCGTCAATAATTTTACCTATGGGATGACAGGTGGACAGGTAGCCTCTACCACCCCCTTTAATTCCAAAACAAGTACAACCCCACAGGGAAACTTTGAAAAGCCATTTAATCTGCCTTATATGGCAGCAGCAGCCGGTGCCGTTTACGTTTCCAGGTGGACTACCCTCGACGTAAGACGTCTTACCGGTTCCATCGTGGAGGCATTTAATAAGAAAGGTTTCTCTTTTATTGAGGTAATATCATCGTGCCCCACCTCCTTTGGCAGAAAAAATAAACTGGGGTCGCCCCTTAATATAATACAGCATTTTCACAAAATCAGTGTAATCAAGAATGGCATCCATCCCAAGGATGCTAACCTGGACATAAGCAAGGAGATTGTAGTTGGCAAATTTGTAGATATGGAAGCGCCTACCTTCTTTGATCTATTAGAAAAAATATATCCTCCTGAAATGTAACTGCTCAGGTGAATAGGCTGTAGGCAGTTAGCCTGTAGGAGGAAATCATGAGCAACCTGAACGGATAGCCTGTAGACTGTTAGGCTGTAGGCTGTAGCCTAACAGCCTACAGCCTAAACAACCTAATTAGGTCAATGTGCAGCGACTAACAGCCTTCAGCCTACAGTCTAAACAACCTGAGTAATAACCCTGAAACAGAGAAAGGGGCATGATTGTGACCGCAAATATTTACCACGAGATTACCGTCAGTGGATTCGGGGGGCAAGGCATCGTCCTGAATGGCAGTATACTGGGTAAAGCAGCGGCTATATATGATAAAACAAATGCCACCTTTGTACAATCATATGGGCCAGAGGCCAGAGGGGGTGCCTGCTCGGCACAGGTAATTATCTCTGACACTGTTATCTCTTATCCTTATGTGCATCAGCCCACGATATTGATCGCCATGTCACAGGAAGGTTATGAAAGCAATATTGATTCCATTAAGGATGGCGGTATGCTTTTAACAGATTCAGATTTAGTAAAGCAAAGGGATGCGGGAAAAAGATATATCTCATACTCCATTCCGGCCAGCCGTATTGCTGAGAAGATGGGGAATAAGATGATGGCCAATATAGTAATGCTGGGATTCATGGCATCACTCTCTAATGTTGTTACTACCGAGTCCCTGAAGAAGGCTATTTTTGATTCTGTTCCAAAGGGGACTGAAGAGAAAAATTTAGAGGCATTTGAAGCTGGGTATGAGTATGGAAGCAAAGAGAAGCAGGGGTAGATTTCCATGACCACAGAAAGCTATGGCGCCCTTATAATAGGGAGTAAAATTGAATCCCTTAAGGCTGCTTATGACCTGGCAACCATTGGGCACAGGGTGCTTTTAATAGAAGAGGAAGAAAAGCTACAGGCATCCCTTGAAGACACAGAGATACTGCCTTCAGGGGCAAGATCATGGTATGCTATCCACCCTTTGCTCATGGCGGTACGCAACCACCCCCTTGTTGATATAGTCACACTGTCAGTCGTTGATGAGATTCGACATTCCAAAGAAGGGTTTTCTGCCTTTATCCGCAATAAACCCTATTATATAGATACAGAACTGTGTTGCTTTTGCGGCCGCTGCAGAGAAATATGTCCTGTAGAATTGCCCGGGTCTTTAAAAAAGGCTGTAGATTGTATCTCGGAGAAGGGGATCCCTCGAACCTTTTTTATAGATAAACGCAAAAACCCGCCATGTCAGAATGCCTGTCCACTTGGAATCAATATCCAGGGGTATCTGGCCCTTATCGCCGGTGGGAAGTTCAGAGAAGCCCTGGACCTGATAAGAGAAAGCGCTCCCCTTACTGGAATCCTCGGTAGAATATGTCATCATCCCTGCGAGAGTCGGTGCCGAAGAAATGAGATAGACGAACCTCTTGCCATATGTTCATCGAAAAGGTTTGTCGCAGATTATGAATTGGAGAACCCGTGCCATGATTCAAATATCCCTGAACGCAAAGAAAGGTATCAGGAAAGAATAGCTATTATCGGTTCGGGACCTGCCGGACTGATGGCTGCCTGGGAGCTAACCAGATTGGGATATAGGGTTACCATATTTGAGACACTTCCGGTGGTAGGCGGAATGCTGCGCACGGTTATTGCAGGTTATCGTTTGCCTCAATCCATTCTGGATAATGAAATTAACGCGTTAGAAAAGATGGGGATAGAGATAATTGCTAACTGCCCCATCGATAAAGATAAAGGCATTGATAGTCTCTTTGATGAAGGGTTTAGGGCAATTTTAGTTGCTACCGGGGCAGATGTTAATAAGAAGTTGGGGCTTAGTGGTGAAGACCTGGCAGGTGTTTACGACTCTATACCCTTTTTAAAAAGGATAAACCTTGGGGAAAGGCCCTCCATTGGGAAAAGGGCAGTTGTAATTGGCGGAGGTAATGCTGCTCTGGAATCTGCCAGAACTCTGCTGCGTCTGGAAGCCGATGAGGTAAATATCCTCTACCGACGCACCAGCGAAGAGATGCCGGGAGACAAAAATGAACTCTTACTGACTATGGAAGAGGGAATAAAGATCAATTATCTCGTGACACCCATAAGATTTATTGGGAAAGACGGCCGATTGATAGGGGTCAAATGCATACATATGGACCTGGGAGAAGTAGAACCCGATGGAAGACGAAGACCGGTTCCCAAGAAAGGCTCTGAATTTATATTGGATGCCGATACTGCAATTGTGGCAATTGGACAGGAACCTGAACTTTCTTTTATTAATGAGGAAAGTTCTATAAGGATATCACGACACAGCACCATTAAAACGAACCGGGACTATCACACGGAACAAGAAGGGGTATTTGCTGCAGGGGATGTTGTTACAGGTTCGGCTACTGTAGTAGAAGCTATGGGGGCTGCCAAAAAGGCGGCGTTATCCATTCATCGCTATCTCAGGGGAAAACCCTGGCGGGAAATAGAAGATCAGGATGAAACGAGGGGAGATTACGAACCTATAGACCCCAATACTCCCCGTTCTTTCAGACCACTTATGCCTGTTAGAGAAGTAAAAGAGAGAAGGGATAATTTTGGGGAAGTAGAGCTTGGTTATACTAAAGAACAGGCTATCCAAGAAGCAAAGCGTTGTTTGCAATGCGGGGTATGCAGTGAATGTAAACAGTGTGAGATAGTATGTCAGAACGTAGGGGCTGTAAATCATTCAGGGATAAAAAAACACACTGAATACCGCTTTCGGGTAGTAGTCTCTCCCAGACCTTTGGCGGAAAAATTTGTATCGGTTTTACCCGAAGAAAGGATATTTTGCGAAAGTGAATTCGGTGAAGGGAGAAGACTGGAAGAATCCCTTCTTCTGGGGGCCGCACTGGCCGGCAAGGCTGCGGCATTTCTAACTTCTCAGATGGAGGTGATTCCAAAAGACTCGAAAAAACCATCTTCTTTTAAAGAAGGGGTGAAAAGCGGGCTCTTTATATGTTCCTGTAATGAAAGTTCGGGCAATCCAGAGGTAATGAAGGAGTTGGCAAAATTTGGAGCCGGCTTTGATGAGGTGGCACACAGCGAGGTTTTACCCTCAGCCTGCCATCCAGACGGCGCCAGAATCGTGGCTGAGGCCATAGAGGGAAAAGAAATTACCAGAGTAGTTCTGGCTGCCTGTTCTTGCTGTACCCTGGATATGATATGTACTGCTTGCAACGACCAGCGTTTGCGCTGCAAGGGAAACCTTTTTAATAAACAGGGGCTCGATCCCTCTATATTCGAAATGATCAATCTAAAGAATTTCATGGCTACCAGGCGCAATATGGATTTACAGGGCATCCTTGAAGGTGGGAAAAACATGATAGAGTGCGCCCTATCCAGGGTAAAATTTCAGGGAAAACTCCCTGGTCAATACGGAGCCCTGGCAAAGACTGTAGCCGTAATAGGAGTTACACCAGAGGGGTTGACAGCGGGACTCGATCTGGAAAAGATGGGATACCAGGTTTATCTGATAGATGAGAGAAATCCCCTGCTTGACAAAAAAATTCTCGGAGAAGATACAACCTATGATCTGATAATCGAAAGCATTCGGGAGAAGATCAATTCAGGGAGAGTCACATACTTGCCTGTATTCCACATGAAAGCCTTAAAAGGTTATCTGGGAAATTTCAAAATTGAATTTCTTGATACCGATCACTCCCCTCTGAGGGTATCGGCTATACTATTTTCAGGTGTTGAATTAGAAAAGGTCCCTTTAACCGGTAACTTGTTAAGAAAGGGGTTCGCCCGCAGAACCCTTCCCGGATTCCACAGTTTTTCTCCCTGGAGCACGGGGATTCCTGGTATCTTCAAGATGATGGTCCCTCAAGAAAACTCTTTTAATAAAAAAGGACTGCCCGGAACCGCTGCAGCAGCAGAGGTGGCAGCCCTTTTGCGAAAGTCGGAGATCAGGGCTAAAAACATAGTGTCACAAGTGGATCAGGACAGATGCCGGGGCTGTGGTCATTGTCTTGAGGCATGTCCCTTTGCAGCGATAGAGATGGTAGGGGATACCATAGAGGATAGAAAGTCAAGCATTATTGAAATGCACTGTCAGGGCTGTGGCACCTGCCTTTCCGTGTGCCCTACAGGGGCAGTGGATACCATTTATAAGACTGAAAAACAGATAGAAGAATTGATTGAAGTGATGTTAAGATGAAATATAAAATCAAAGTCCTGGCTTTCTTGTGTAATTGGGCTCCTTGGTCATGCTACACCGGTATGGGGGATTTGGAAATACCTATTCCAGGAGAAGTCAATGTTATAAGGGTTATGTGTGCCGGTCGTGTTAACACTGCTCTTTTACTGAAGGCATTTGAAAAAGGGGCCGACGGGGTTTTAATTGCAGGGTGCAGGATAGATAACTGTCAGAATGGGACCGGCCCAGAAGTGGCTTTGAAAAACATTGATCATACTTACGAAATATTGAATCTGTTGGGATTGAAAAAAGAGAGGCTTCAGTTTAAGTATTATTTAGCCCATGAATCTGAGAAACTCTCTTCTGACTTACATGAGTTTGTAGAACGGATAGCGGGACTGGGCAAGAGTCCCATCGTAGGAGACCAGGGGAATGTCTAATTCTGATAAAATGCTGACCGCAATTATAAAAGAATCGGGCATTTACCAATGTCTTGATTGTGGCAAATGTACCGCTGCCTGTCCAATAGCGGAAACAGGAAAGGACTTTTCTCCAAGACTCGCTGCGAGTAAAGTAATAGAGAAAGGCGATAACGATCCTTATGTACAGGAATTTATCTGGGCTTGTCTGACCTGTGGCAGGTGTGATGGCAGATGCCCCTCAGGGGTTAAATTTTCGGATTTTGTACGGATGCTAAGGGGACGTTGGATTGATTCGGGGAAATCTGGCATTTACAGCCACGGCGGGGCAATGCTTTCATTAATGAGGATGATGTCATCACCTGGTATAAGGCAGAATCGCGTAGGTTTCATTCCCCCGGAGATAAAGACCCAATCGAGAGGCAAGGTTCTCTATTTCGTTGGCTGCTTACCATATTTCGATGTGTTTTTTAAAAATCTTGACTTACATACAGTTCAAATAGCCAAAGATTCTCTAAAAATCCTTAACCGTTGCGATATTGAACCTGTTGTATTGGATAATGAAAGGTGCTGTGGTCACGACCTCTTTTGGGCAGGAGATCAAAAGGGCTTTGCCAGGCTTGCAAAAGAGAGCTATGAGGAGATCAAAGACCATGGAGTAGAGGAGATTATCACCTCCTGTCCGGAGTGTCTCTATACGTTCAAAGAAATATTCCCTAAAGTACTCCAAAACTTTGATCTCAGGGCAACCCATATTTATGAATTAATTGACAGGAGATTAAACAGCGGAAACAATAGTCTTAGCCTTAAACCCCTGCCTTTGCAGGTCACCTTTAAGGATTCGTGTCGTCTGAGCTATTATAGGGATGTCTCTCAGATATTCAGGAAACTATTAGGACAAATCCCACAATTAAACATCAAAGAAACACCTGACTCAGAAATCGGGAATATCTGCTGTGGAACATCTGCATGGGTAGGCTGTGGAGAACATTCCAAGAAGATACAGATAAAACGTCTGAAGGAGACCATAGCTACGGGAAGTCAGCTATTGATGACCTCTTGTCCTAAATGTCTGATACACCTGCAATGCACCATGAATGACTTTGGTTATAATGAGAGATTAGAGATAAAGGATATGGTGTCGCTTTTTGCAGATGCATTGGAGTAGCGGGCACAGTATGAGAGCTTGAAAAAATACCCCTTTTCGCTTCAGGGATACTCCGAGAGCTTTGAAGAAGTACCTCTCAAATAATTATAAGATTTGGGGGCTGACCCCGAATCCGAGGAGCGATTAAATGTCTGAAATTTCGAGTTCAAATGATGAATTGAGAATCGGCGTTTACGTCTGTCACTGTGGATTAAACATTGCAGGCACTGTTGATTGTAAGGCGGTGGCCCGCTTTGCAGAGGGGTTAGCAAATGTGGTAGTCGGGAAAGACAACCAGTACCTCTGTTCAGAACCAGGTCAGCAATTGATTCAGAATGACATCAAAGAACACCATTTAAACAGGATAGTGGTGGCATCCTGTTCCCCCAGACTACATGAGCCTACCTTTAGGAGGGCATGTTCAGAAGCAGGGTTAAACCCCTACCTGATGGAGATGGCCAATATCAGAGAACAGTGCAGTTGGGTACATACCAACCAGCCCAGGGAGTCCACGGAAAAAGCCAATGACCTTGTAAAAATGGCGGTTTCCAGAGCACGTAAACTCCAACCCCAAGAGGAACTGAAGGTTCCGATCATTAAATCTACGCTGGTTATAGGTGGAGGGGTAGCCGGTATCCAGGCGGCTTTGGACCTTGCAGACAGCGGTTATCAGGTATATCTGGTGGAGAAAAAACCCAGCATAGGGGGAATCATGGCACAACTGGATAAAACATTCCCTACTATGGACTGCTCCATCTGAATTCTGGGACCTAAGATGATGGATGTCGGTCGACATCCCAGGATTAAGATGCTTACCCTCAGTGAAGTAAAATCCATTAGCGGTTACGTAGGAAATTTTAACGTAAAAGTGCTTAAAAAGGCCCGACTGGTGGATGAAAAGGGATGTACGGCATGCGGTGATTGCACCAAAGAGTGCCCGGTCGTTAAGCCCGATGAATTTGATATGGGGCTTAGTTCCCGGAATGCCATATACCTGCCCTTCCCACAGGCAGTTCCTTCTGCCTATGTTATCAACCGGGAAGAATGTCTGGGAACCGATCCTATTATCTGCGGAAAATGCATAAAGCTCTGTGAAAAGGGCTGCATTGATTTCGACATGAAGGACGAAGAGATCGAATTCAAGGTAGGTACGATCGTCGTCGCTACAGGCATGGATGTATACGATCCTTCTGAGATGGACGAATATGGATATACACGCTATGAAAACGTTATTACCAGCATGGAATTTGAAAGGCTCATCAATGCCGGAGGACCTACGAAGGGAGAGATCATCCGACTAACTGACCGCAAGGCACCTCAATCGATTGCCTTTATCCAATGCGTTGGTTCTCGCTCTGTTCATAAAGGAGGAACCTATTGCAGCAACATCTGCTGCATGAACACCGTTAAAGACACCCTGATGCTCAAGGAGCACTACCCTGAAATGGACGTAAAGGTGTTTTATGTTGATATAAGGGCATTTGGTAAAGGTTTTGAGGATCTTTTCAGGAGGAGTAAAGGGGAAGGAGTCCGCTATATTCGAGGGCTTCCCGGACAGATAAAGGAAGACCTACATACCAGAAACCTTATCCTGTCAGTGGAGAATACTGCCACTAATAAGCTTATGGAACATGAGGTTGAGATGGTGGTGCTGTCTTTGGGGGTAAAGCCCTGTGAGGATGTTAAAGAGACCCAGGAGATGTTAGCTCTGCAAAGGACCTCGGATGGATTTTATCTGGAGGCACATCCCAAACTCCAGCCGGTTGATTCTGCCACAAAGGGAATATTCTTTGCCGGATGTACCGAAAGCCCCAAAGATATTAAGGATTCAGTAACCCAGGCTTCGGCCTCGGCTGCCCGGGCAATGCGACTGATGAATAGCGGAGAAATAACCGTAGAAGCGATAACCGCTGAGGTAATTAAAGACAAATGCGAAATTTGCGGGATATGTGTCAGGGTATGTCCTTACAATGCCATCACAATGGATAAGGACAATAAAATCCCGGCTCAGGTCACTCAGGCCGCCTGTTCAGGATGTGGTACCTGTGCTGCAGAGTGCCCCACCAATGCGATCTCCATGAGACACTTCACTGACAGCCAGATAGAAGGACAGATCGATTCATTGCTGGAGGAGGAACCGGCGGAAAAGATTCTGGTCTTTGCCTGTAATTGGTGTTCCTATGCAGGAGCAGACTTTGCCGGTGTTTCCCGTTTGCAGTATCCTTCCAATGCCCGGCTCATTCGTACTATGTGCAGCGGAAGGGTAGATAAAAAATTTATCTGGCGGGCCTTTGAAAAGGGTGTCCCGGTAGTTCTGGTCTCCGGCTGCCACTTTGGGGACTGTCACTATATCGATGCCAACCACTGGACCAAGAAAAGGGTAGAGAAGATATGGAAAAAAATGAAGAAATTAGGCATCCGTCCAGAACGACTGCAACTGGAATGGATAAGCGCAGCGGAGGGTGTTCGTTTTTCTAATGTCATGAAAAGAATGGAAGAATTACGGGCTGATGTTACCCCCTGGGAGATAGAAGATACAAGGAAGATAATTACTTCCTCTCTACTTCGGAACACTCAGTCTTAAGGACAATTCTGCAAGCTGCTTGCTATCTACTTTTGAAGGGGCATCTGTCATCAAACAGGCAGCCTTCTGGGTCTTGGGAAAGGCGATTACATCCCTGATAGACTCAGATCCGGAAAGGATCATAATCAGACGGTCAAAACCAATTGCCATACCACCATGAGGGGGCGCTCCATACGTTAATGCATCCAGCAAGAAGCCAAATTTCGCCATGGCCTCTTCTTCGCCAATCTTTAGAACCTCAAACATCGCTGATTGCAATTCCCTTTGATAGATTCTAAGACTTCCGCCCCCTATCTCAGAGCCATTTAAAACAAGGTCATACGCCTTGGCCCTCACCCTATCCGGTTCTGTCTTGAGTTTTGGTATGTCCTCATCAATAGGTGCGGTGAAGGGGTGATGCATTGCCGTATACCTCATCTCATCTTGATCGTATTCCAGCAGGGGGAAGTCTACAATCCATGTAAAGTCAAAGGTTTCCTGCTTAATAATGCCTAACCTCTCCGCTATGTTGAGTCTTAAGCGGCCCAATGCCCCATTTGCTATTTTTGCCTGATCTGCTACCAGGAGGAGCATATCACCTTCAGATAAATTCATCCTTTCATAAAGGGCAGTTTTATCCGAGTCATTCAGGAACTTGGCGATAGGGGATTGCCATGCCCCGGATTCGTATTTCAACCATGCTAATCCCTTGGCGCCATAGACCTTGGCAAGGTCTACCAGATTATCGAGGTCTTTTCTGGAAAAGGCGGAGCAACCCTTCGCATTCACTGCCTTTACAACTCCACCCTGTTTAACCGCATCTGCAAACACCTTAAACTCAGATTTTTCAAATATATCAGAGACGTCCTTCAACTCTAACCCAAACCTGGTGTCTGGATTGTCCAAGCCATATCTTTCCAGGGCATCATCATAGGTTAGCCTCTTAAATGGGGTTTTTATATCTACATTTAAGACCTCTCTGAAAACCAAGGCCATCATACCCTCTACGATTCTAAATATATCTTCTCGGTCAATAAAGGACAGCTCCATATCTATCTGTGTGAACTCAGGTTGTCTGTCTGCCCTCAGGTCTTCATCCCTGAAACACTTTACAATCTGAAAATACCTATCGTAACCTGCTATCATTAAAAGTTGCTTAAATAATTGGGGGGACTGGGGTAAGGCATAGAAGTTACCAGGATTTACCCGGCTGGGAACCAGATAGTCTCTGGCTCCCTCAGGGGTGCTTTTGGTTAAAAAAGGGGTTTCGATCTCCAGGAAGCCCTCATTATAAAGATAATCTCTTACGGTTTTTGCTGCCTCATTTCTCAAGATGAGATTCCTTTGGAGTCTTCTCCTCCTCAGGTCCATGTATCTGTATTTAAGACGGGTATCTTCTGCCACATCTACATCTTCTTCAATGGGAAAGGGAGGGGTTTTTGCCTCGTTTAGCACTTTCAGTCCTTTGATCAGCACCTCTATCTCCCCAGTAGCCACATTGGGGTTTTTGGTCCCTTCGGGCCTTTTAGAGACGTTGCCTTTAATCGCTATAACGTATTCACTACGAAGTAGAGCCGCTTTTCCGTGGGAATCCCTGTCCACATCCGGGTTGAAGACAACCTGAGTAATGCCGTACCTGTCTCGCAGGTCAACAAATATAAGACCTCCATGGTCCCTTCTTCGTTGTACCCACCCCATGAGGGTAACTTCACTGTCTATATCATCTATCCTTAACTGACCGCAGTTGTGGGTTCTCTTCAAACCTTCCATCAAATCACCCAATTACGACCTCCCGTCTTCCAATTCCCTTATTCTCTTCTTAAGTTCTACCATCTTCAGCTCCCTGTCAACCGTCAGTTTATGCCACCTTTCTAACTCTTCCAGCCTCGCCTTAATCTCATCTTCCAATCTCTTCTCCTCTCTGATATCTCTAATATACCCTTGAACAGCAAGCCTTCCTCTATAATTGATGGTGGCAAGATATATCTCGATAGGTATCTTACCCCCATCCTTATGTAATCCCATAAACTCATAGTGTCGTTCTGACACATCCTCCCCTCTCTGCCTCTTTAAGGCTCTTCCCGAAACCAATTCGAGACTCTCCGGAGCAACCAATTTACTAAACGGTGTGTTTTCCAACTCTTCTGCTGTATATCCTGTTATCTCCTCGAATCTTTTATTGACAAACTTAAATGCATTGTCCTGCAAAATGTATATCCCATCAAGGGATTTCTCCACTAAATTCTTGTACTTCTCCTCTGACTCCGTCAATTCCCGAGTCCTTTCTCCCACTTTTTCTCCCAGTTTTTGACTCTCCTGTTTAAGCATCTCCGTAAAGATACTGCAGGTATAGGCTATAAGAATTAGAAAACCAACTAATGCTACTAAGGTTGTTATTACATAAGTGGTATCCTGATAGTGACCCGAGGCCAGATGGAAAATCGTCTTATGGGGGATAACTCCATAGTATTCTAAAAGCACCAGGGAAATATAGCAGATAATGACTGTTAACCCAACTATCAGCCCCTTACCCTTGGACATATGAATATTGGCATAGACGATGGTAAATATATAAAAGACAGCCCCTATCCACTCAACGGCACCAAGGTAATGGACAATAAAGGTTAAGATCAAGACTTCTAAAATAAAGTATCCGAGATGGATGGAGTCAACTTTCGATAGCACCTTTTGCCTTTTTATCAAGTATGCAAAGATAAAACTCGTCAAAAACCAGACAACCAGCAAAAAGGAAACTGCATTTGGAATAGGGGCTTTTACCCCAAACCTCAGGACATTAATCAGAATCAAGAAGGATATTAATGTAATTCTTCTTAATCTGATGCTATCCCTGACTCTATGTATTAATTCGTTGAAATCGGGTTCTATCTCAGACACAGCAAATCTCCTACCCGTTTCCCCTCCCTTTTCATTCTGACTCCTGACTCCTGAATTTAACTCAACACTTCCTTCCGATAACATAATCAGCCGTTGCTAAAAGGGCTTGTTTCTCTATGGAGGCATCAAAATCTCGTAGAAATCCCTTTGCTATTCCAACGTAGTCCCCTGCCCGTTTAAAGGCATGGTCCACTCCCTTATATCGCTTAATCAGACCAATTATTGTTGATAAACCCCTGTCCCCATGATTATTAGATTCAATAATATTTACAATCTTTTCTCTATCCAAGTGGTTGCAGACATTTAAGGTATATATTAATGGCAGGGTGATTTTCCCTTCATATAAATCCTTCCCAATAGTCTTACCAAATTCTTCCTCAGTGGAGATATAGTCAAGGATGTCATCTATCAACTGAAAAGCAATGCCGAGATTTAGACCGAACCCTTTTAATGCCTTTTCTTTCTCATCAGGGGCATTGCCCAGGATAGCCCCAACCTGACAGGCTGCTGAGATCAAAACCGCTGTCTTCTCAGTTACGATAGAGATATATTCATCTTCAGTAGTACGGGGGTCTCCATTTTTTACCAACTCCATGATTTCCCCTTCAGCCAAACGGGTCGTTGCATCAGACAATACCCTTAATATCTTT
>JBAZOX010000037.1:0-15508 GCA_041648535.1 Desulfobacteria bacterium
ACAACAGCCAGCATCTTCGTCTCTTTGCCAACTTTTTTCCGTAGTTGTTCATAGTTGAACTTTATGGCATCAAGATCGATTTCGGCAATTGTAGGGCGGTGAGGCACCAACTTTTCCCCTTATTAGTTGTTCTTCTTGCTTTAGCTACCAGTCTGGGAAATGCAGTGGCGTGAAAATATCTGATTAATCGTTTCGTGTCAAGGGGTTTTTCCCGCTTGCTTGCTCTTAAAAGGGGGGCTTTTAATGGCCCCCCAGACTTCTCAGACAACACATTCCTCTCCAGGCTCCAGGACTATTACCTCAACACCAGGTACCTCTTTCTTTGCAAGATCGACGAACCTTTTGGCATCTTGTTCCAGGATAGGAAATGTCTTGTAATGCATGGGTATAGCCTTTCTGGGTTTGAGGAGCTTCAATGCAGCAACAGCCTGACTTGTATCCATGGTGAAACAACCACCTATAGGGAGTAAGGCAAGATCTATAGGATAGATATCTGCCAGTGTCCTCATGCTTCCAAAGATCCCAGTATCCCCTGCATGATAAATAGTAGTCCCACCTTCAAGTTTAATGATGTACCCGCATGGGGCACCGGTTTCGGATGAGTGAAATGCCTGGGTCATGGTAATGGTGATGCCATCTATGGTCGTACTCCCGCCTATATTCATCCCCATGCCGCCGAAAACCGCGTTTCCTTCTGGTAAAGAAAGCCCTGTTTTTAGTCTTCCAACCGTCTCAGGTTGTCCTATAACTACCCCCCCTGTTTTTTTAGAAATGTCCACTGCATTTGCACAGTGGTCGAAGTGGTCATGGGTAACCAAGATAAGATCAGCCCTGGTTACATCATCTAGCTTGACAGGGCAAAGTGGATTGCCGGCTATCCATGGATCGATCAAGATTACTTTACCCTTGGATGTGGTGATGGAAAAAAAAGCATGACTCAACCATTTAATAGTAGTATTTGCCATTTTAGTCCCTCCTTGTTAAGGTTTTTAATCATCTGTCTCGACGAACCATATCCAATAAACCATCCTTTATCCGAGACCAATTCCATCTATCTTTGCCCTACAATCCGGACAGATCCCATCTTTAATCCTGTTCTTTAGGATCTGGTATCCATATCTTTGTATCAGCACTTCCTTGCAGTTATAACAATAGGTATTCTCCCCCTCATCCCCCGGGATGTTGCCGCAATAGACATACCTTAAGCCAACCCCCAAGCCTATCTCCCTTGCCCTGTGAAGCATTTTTGCAGACGTTCTTGGACGATCCAGCAACTTATAGGTAGGGTGAAAGGCACTCACATGCCAAGGTATCTCTTCCCCTACTTCCCTGATAAATTCTGCAATACCCTTAAGTTCCTCTTCACCGTCATTCAATGTGGGTATTATCAGGGTGGTAATCTCGACCCAGACCCCCAGCTCTTTCAATGTCCTTATGGAATCAAGCACAAAGTTCAGTTTGGCACCACAGATCTCTTTATAGAAATCGTCAGAAAACGACTTGAGGTCCACATTCGCCGCATCCAGATATGGTCTTATAGTATGAAGCGCCTCTTTGGTCATATAACCATTGGTAACAAACACGTTTTTTATCCCCTGTTTATGAGCCAATTCCCCAGTATCATAGGCGTATTCAAAAAATATGGTGGGTTCTGTGTAAGTATAAGAGATGCTTTTGCATTTATGCTGTAGGGCCTGGGATACAATCTCTTTGGGCTCAAAATCCCGACCCAGTATCAGATCCTGATCTCTGGGCATCTGAGAAATATCCGAATTCTGACAATGCAGACACTTGAAGTTACATCCTGCAGTGGCTATAGAGAAGGATTCTGAGCCTGGAAAGAAATGAAAGATAGGCTTCTTTTCTATAGGGTCTATGTTTCTTGAAATAGCCTTATTATAAACCATAGAATATAGGATTCCTTCCCTGTTCTCCCGCACACCACAGAGCCCCCTCTTTAAGGGGGCAATGGTGCATCTGTGATTGCACAGGTTGCACTTAACCTTTCCGGCTCCTAATTTATCATACAACATCGCTTCTTTCATTGATTATGTTCCCTTGTTCATCCCATCTTCTTAACTACAGATTCCACTTTTGTTTCGGAGGTAGCGGTCTTGTCCCTTCTGTCGTCGATCTTTATTGTTGTAACCACTCGCATAACCCCCTTTTTAAAAGGGGTTTCATGCATCTCTCTAATTATACTGAGAATCCTGTCAAGGTCTCCTTCGATAATGGTGCCCATGGAGGTCAATTCATATTTAATGCCAGAATTTTTAAGTACCTTTAAGGCATTTGCCACATATTCACTAAGGCTGGTATGGGGGACACCAATAGGTACTATGCTTACCTCAACTATTGCCATCTGTTTCTCCTTTTCCGCAGCAACCCTCTACTTGAAATGTTATTTACCCAATTTTTCTTTAACGATTTTCATTTCTATAAGTCTCTGTTTTTCGTGTTCTATCTCGGTTTTCAAAACTTCAGGGTCAGGAAGTTGCAGTTTATACTTTGAGGCAAATATCCTGTTATTCATTCCACCAAGAGCATATTCAACTACAGTCTTCTTTTTATCTGTGCAGAGAATTAGACCTACAGGGTCATTTTCTTCAAGAAGTTTTTCTTTGTCTTTAAGATAGTTTAGATAAAGGTTCATCTGCCCGGCATCTGCATGACTGAATTCGCCAATCTTTAAATCTATAGCAACGAGACATCTCAAAATTCTGTGATAAAGAAGGAGGTCAAGACGATAATGGCTCCCTTCAAGGGTTATCCTCTTTTGTCGTGCAACAAAGGTAAAACCGTTTCCTAATTCAAGAAGAAAATGCTCAAGGTGCTTGATTAAAGCCTCTTCCAATTGTGATTCTGAATATTCATCCTTCAGCCCAAGAAATTCAAGTATATACGGGTCTTTGATTTCATCTTCTGGTTTAAGAGTGATAGGACTTTCGTGTGCTTTAGCAATAACCGCCAGTTTTTGTTTAGATAACGCCGTTCGTTCGTAAAGCATTGATTGTATCTGCCTGTCTAACTGCCTTACAGACCAGTTTCCACTGATACACTCTGCCTCATAGAATTCTCGCTTGAAGGGTTCATCCAGTCGCATAAGCAAGCGGTAGTGAGACCATGACAAAGTGAATCTTTCAGTAAGCGGATGAATTGCTAAAGTTATTTCAGAATTCCGAGACACTGTTTCGGAATTTTGTTCTTCTAATTTCCGAGACACTGTCTCGGAAATGTTAATTGGATAGTTCAAATAAAAACTTCGCATTGCTTCAAGATTATCCGGTGAAAAGCCGCGTCCAAATCTCTTATTTAGGTCTTGAGATAACTTTTGGAGCAGTTCTTTTCCATATTCTGCCTTTTCTTTCCCCTTCTGATCATACTCCACAATCCTTCTACCCATCAGCCAGTAAGTAGCGACCAGAGCCGTATTCACATATCGCACCGCCGCCATGCGTCCCTGCTCAATGAGAGAGGCAAGCTCGGTGATGAGAGATGAATAGTTTTCTTTCTTGATTGCTTTAGTCATTTCTTAAAATCCTTCAGGGTATTTGCCACGTATTTACTAAGGCTGGTATGGGGGACACCAATAGGTACTATGCTTACCTCAACTATTGCCATTAGACTCTCCTTTTCCTCAGCTTTCTCTCTTTGTTTGGCGGTTTCTTTGCTCCCGAAACATTATCCTATTGCTATTGGGACGAAACTTTTTCCCCGATTGTTTTCCAAGCATTTATCTTGTTTTGCCCAACAGCTACGGTTCATCCCCACGCATATGGGGAACACAAATCAACAAGGTCTCCTTGTCGGTCATATTCCTATGCCTTCTTCTGCAATATTCTTAACAATGGGAGAGGATCTCAACGGTGTGTTTTCGATTTCATCCCTGGTAAAAATGAGGGGAGAAATTACCAGATGGTTTTCAAAACCAACTTCCCAGACAATATCGAAAACTTGCTCCTTCAGGCTTCTGTCAAGCGATTCAACCTCTAAAAAAACATCAAGATCAGAAAATTCATCGGCATCCCCCCGTGCCCTGGAACCGAACACCTTCACATCAACAATTTGGACAACTTCTGACAATCTTTTTTTCAGCTCCTCGGCTATTCGTTTATCATTTTCGATCATCGTACCTACCTCTTAATGAAATTGAAATACCTTGTTTTTCTCTATCATCTTGAATTTCATCATGAGGTTCCAGAAGCCGTGACGACAACCCGCTCCCGCGTCAGTTCTGCTGCATAGGCTATGGAGGCTTGAATGTCTTCCGAGGTCAGGGAAGGATAGCTTTTTAATATTTCAGTTGCTTCGTTGCCGGCAGCTAAGTTATCCAGAATCACAGAAATCATGATCCTTGTCCCTTTAATACAGGCTTTCCCATGACAAATATCAGAATTTACGGATATCCTCTCTTGCCAGTTCATTTGCTTTCCCCCTCATATTGCTTCTTTTCGATCGTTTGGGTTGCCCAATTCTCATAAATCCTCATCTCCTCCCAAAACTTCCTCTACCTTGGCCACCCCTTGGCTAATAGTCATTTCTTGTCAACCTCAATAATCTTCCCCTTTATACCTTATCTTTATAGATAGCGATAAACCGCCTAAGAGAACGATCGTATGTCTTTTCAACTTCGGGAGGAAAAAGGCAAGCCGGTAATTGTTTCATCTTCCAGTGGTATGCTAAACACTCACAGCACCTACCTTTTTTATCGCAGGGCTCATAGGTACAGTTACAGCGCTCCAAATTATCCGCCGTATTATGACATTCCATCCTTTTACCTCTTATTCTTCGCTAAGGAATACTCTATACCCTTTATAAGTCATATAAATATCTGCCTTACTGGACACCTCAAAGGGTGAGTGCATACCAAGGAGAGCTACCCCACAGTCCACTATATCCATTCCATAGCTTGCAAGATATTTGGCTATAGTTCCCCCGCCTCCCTCATCTACCTTGCCCAGTTCACCGGTCTGCCAGACAATACTGTTGCGGTTAAAGACCTGCCTAAGCCATCCCACATATTCTGCACTGGCATCACTGGACCCGGATTTTCCTCTGGAGCCGGTGAACTTTGTAATACAGATTCCATACCCTATCTTTGCGGCATTCCTCTTTTCATGAACGTCCTGGTAATCCGGATCAAGGGCGCCATTAACATCCGCGGAGATAGCCCGGGAATTCATCAGGGTTCTTCTCACAGCTCCATCATCTGCCTTAACCCCCTCAAGGGATAACAGATCGGCAACCACAGCCTCCAGAAATCTGGATTTAGCGCCCGTATTTCCTTCACTGCCTATCTCTTCCTTATCAAGGAACAGGGTCAAAACAGCCTCTTTTGGGTTATCTATGTCTCCTATTGCCCGCATGCTGGTATATGCGCATGACCTATCATCCTGCCCGTAAGAACCTATCAGGCTTCTATCCCATCCTATGTCCCTGGCCTTTTCAGATGGCACCAGTTCCAGTTCGGCACTGATAAAATCCTCTTCGATCAAGCCAAAAGTATCATTGAGGTATTTAAGAACCTGGAGCTTTATTCTATCCTTGGTATCCTTATCAGGGAATGGTATGCTTCCGGCAAGTATGTTTAGTTTTTCACCAATAACCGCATCCTCCAGTTTCTTTTCGTATTGAGCCTTATGGGCAAGGTGGGGAAGCAGATCAACGATGGTAAAAATCGGTTCAGTCTCTTTTTCTCCTAAGCTTAAATCCAGCTCGCTTCCATCCTTTTTGATGATCTTTCCATGTAAGGACAATGGGCGCGAGACCCACTGATATTTCTTTATCCCCCCGTAATAATGGGTTTTAAGTAGGGCAAGATCAACATCTTCATACAAGGGATTCTGCTTTAAATCCAGGCGAGGCGAATCTATGTGGGAAGCAATTATTTTTATTCCATTTTCTATTGGCTTTTCTCCGAGGATGCCCATGGCTATGGCTTTGTTGTGGAATGCCCGATAGACTTTTTTTGCCTTTCCTAAAGGTTCTTTAATCCTTTTAAATCCCTTTTCTTCTGCAAATTTGATGATCTCCTTAACCGCTTGCCGTTCTGTCTTGGCTCTATTAAGAAATTCTTTATATCCTTCTGCAAAGATAAAGACCCCCTCTTTTTCTTTGCTGTCCAGTCGATCCCAGACCATGTCCCTCTTCAGCATTAGCTTTTCTTTTATCTCTTTAACTTCAGGTTTTTCGTCTTGCTCCGGCATGTTATTCTCCTCTCCTTATTCTAGAACTTCTACCCCTTTCCTAAAGCCTTTAATGTCTCCTTAAAGACCTTGTAAAATCTATCATTGTCGGGAATAGACTTTCTGAGTATATTCTTTATCTGGGACAAATCTTTCTGGTTGATAACCACGTTTGCACTCTTTGAAAAGGCCATCATATTATCAAGGGTGGTGTATTGCTTCCCGATTAGTACGAAAAAGATATTTCTTCTGGTGACTATAGGCATGGGTTGGATGTGATTTAAAACAGGATTCTCAGACAGAGGCCCTCCGCCGAACTCCTCATTGAGAACTATAGCATCATAATGGGTAAACCTCATTTTCTCCAGCACATCTTTCGGATCTGTTCCTGCACTCACCCTGTATCCCAGCTCTTTCAATGCCGATATTAGTATTTCTTGATTGGATTGATTATCGTCACAGATTAAGGCTGTTTTTTCGTCATGTTCAAAGGATTCAACCATCGTTGAATCAGAAGTCTCCTCTGATAGTGCTCTAGTGTCAACGGAGATATTGGCGTTACATTTGGGGCATGGGATGTTTACTACCTTGTCTTTAGGCAACTTTTCATCCGGAATCTTTAGTCTGGTTTTACACGTTTCACATAAAATCTCCATTTATCTCCTCCTTAGCGTTTTTCCCCATAAGGGTCTTCTTTGCCGTACTCTTCATCTATGTCTAACCCTTCAATGTCGGTAGTCTTCTCTCCCTTTCCACTCTTAATCATGTCTAGTCCTCTCCCCACTATTGCCTTTTTCGAAGCGTATGCTATGGCTGTTTCCTCTGTGATCAGACCCTCTTCGTACTTTTTTATGATGTCTGTGTCGAATGTCTGCATACCGTAGGCATCCCCTGCTGAGATTATATCATAGAAGGTCTTTCCCTCTGACTCTCCGTTTAAGATAGACTCCTTAACCCTGAGGCTCGTGCCCATAATCTCGAATACAGCTACTCTACCCCCACCAACTTTGGGTAAAAGCCTTTGGCAGACTATCCATCTTATGGTATCTGCCAGACGGATCCTGATCTGTCTTTCCTCTTCCTGATCGAACATGCCAATAATCCTATTGATGGTTTGCCCGGCATCCACCGTATGAAGAGTGCTCATAACCAGATGTCCTGTTTCCGCTGCACTTAACCCTATCTCTACCGTTTCTCTATCCCTCATTTCACCAACCAGAATGACTTTAGGGGCCTGACGAAGAGCTGCCCTAAGGCCATTGGCAAATGAATCAAAGTCACTGCCCAGCTCTCTCTGGTTAAAGGTGGCCTGTTTGTGAGGATGTACAAATTCTACGGGGTCTTCCAGGGTAATTATGTGGATAGATTTCGATTCATTCATATCGTTTAACATAGCAGCCAGAGAGGTAGTCTTCCCGCTACCCGTTGCACCTGTTATCAGGACGAGACCGTTTTTCTCTTGGGCTATCTTGAAAAAGACCTCTGGAACGCCTAACCCTTTGATAGTAGGGATTTTGGTTTCCAGTTTTCTCATTACTATAGAATAAGAGCCTCTCTGGGAAAAGATATTTACCCTGAATCTGGCCTTTCCTGCCAAGTAATAGGAGGAGTCACAGGACCCCTCTTTTAATAGTGTATGGAGAAGACGCCGGTCCTGGTTAATGAGGTTGAGGGAGAATATCTCTGTCTGGAAGGGAGTCAGTTTGTCTATAGGTGGATTCATTGGGACAGAGACCAGTTGTCCGGATGATTCGACCTGTAAGGGTTTGTCTGCAGTAAAATTTAAATCAGAAACATTGCCATGTGTTTGTAACATGTTATCCAATATGCGGTCAGTTTCAGGCTTTCTCATAGCGTTTCTCCCAATCAACAGAGGTTTGTGTATTTAATGCTTGCCAGTTAATCCTTTATCAGACGTTACTACTCAGGTTGTTTAGACTGTAGGCTGAAGGCTGTTAGGCACTGCGCATTGACCTACTCAGGTTGTTTAGGCTGTTAGGCTACAGTCTACAGGCTAACAGCCTACAGCCTATCCCTTCAGGTTGCGCATGATTTCCTCCTACAGCCCCGTTGTACAACGGGGTTACAGCCTACCCACCTGAGCAGTTACTATCATACGTCAGTAAAATCACCAGGGGATTTTTTTAAGAAAGGCAGGAATTTAGACTTGTCAATACATTTATTATATGCCTCATCCGGGTCAATCTGTCCTTTTTGCAGATATTGCATAATAGCATCATCCAGGGACTGCATCCCGTATTTCTTCCCTGTTTGAATAGTAGAGGGTATCTGAAAAGTCTTACCCTCTCTAATTAGATTTCGTACGGCTGCTGTACAGATAAGTATTTCAAGGGCAGCGCATCTTCCCTTTTTATCTATCCTCTTGAACAGGGTCTGAGCTATTACAGCCTTAATGCCATCAGCTAAAGTAGACCTGATCTGGTCCTGTTGATTAGCCGGGAAAACCTCTATAACCCTGTCAACTGTTTTAGCAGCACTGGTAGTATGAAGGGTGCCGAATACCAAATGTCCGGTGGCGGCAGCCTCTATTGCCAGCGCAATAGTTTCTAAATCTCTCATTTCTCCCACCAGGATGATATCGGGGTCTTCTCGTAATGCCCCTCTCAAAGCCGCTGAAAATGATTTTGTATGAGACCCTACTTCCCTATGGTTTACTATACAGCCTTGACTCTTATGGACAAATTCAATGGGGTCCTCAACGGTAATAATGTGATCTTTCCTGTTTTTATTTGCATAGTCTACTATAGCTGCTAATGTTGTAGATTTGCCACTCCCTGTTGGCCCTGTTACCAAAACCAGGCCTTTAGGAAGCAAGGCCAGTTTGGTAATTACAGGTGGAAGGCCGAGTTGTTCTGCTGTTAATACCTCACTGGGGATTTCTCTGAATACGGCACCGACCCCGTATTTCTGTTGAAAAAAGTTGGCTCTGTATCGAGCCAGGCCGGGTATTTCATACCCAAAGTCTACGTCTCCTGTCTCCTCAAAAGTCTTTACCTTCTCTTCGGGAGCTATTTCATAAAGCATAGCCTTTAACTCATCATTCTCAAGCATCTTGTATTTTACCCTTTCCATATCGCCTCTGATACGGAGTATGGGTTGAGAGCCGGATACCAGGTGTAAATCAGAGGCCCCCTGTTCATGCATCAGCTTAAAGAAGGCATCTATTTTTGCCATTTTTATCCTCCTGTAAACATTAATATAGAGAGCTTTAAAAAAGTGTCCCTTTTCGCTTCAGCATTAATTTTTTGACCCATCTAAGCTCGCTACATTGAAAATTCACAAACTCGCCCTTCGGGCTCAAACATGTGAATTTTCTGCATTACGCTCGCTAAGATGGGTTCCCCAAAAAATTCATGAATTCGCTCTCAGAGACACTTTTTCAAAACAAATACAGTTTTTCAAAGGTCTCATAGAGTAAGGGTACAATGGTGATTATAATGGTTAATTGTGGGTTAGGCAAACCTTTTTTCTCTTTTTCAATTTCAGGCTTTCCTGATAGACTTCTCTTTTGGAGATACCCTTCTCCTCTGAAATCATCTTGATCAAGTCCTTCATAGGCAAGTCATATCTCTTCTGATAATCCTGTAATAGTTGAGATATCGATGTATCATCTCCACTGTCCAGGGCTCTCTTTCCCGACACCAAAAGGGTGATTTCTCCCTTAATTTGTCGCCCATTTAACACGTTTAAGGCATGGGTTATTTTCCCTCTTATCACCTCTTCAAAGACCTTGGTCAGTTCCCTGGTCACAACTATCTCCCTATCGCCGCATATCTCCAGTAAGTCCTGGAGGGCTGCCCGTAACCTGTTGGGTGATTCATAGAAGACAAGAGTCCTTTTTTCTTCTGCCATCTTTTCAATAAGCTTCTTTCTTGCCGTGATTTTGTTCGGCAGAAAGCCCTGGAAGACAAAACTGTCTGTAGGGAGCCCTGAGACGCTAAGAGCAGTGATTACGGCTGATACCCCCGGTATAGGAATAACTGATGTTGAGCTTTGGAGTGCGAGTTTAATGAGGTGATAACCAGGATCTGAAATACCAGGGGTGCCGGCATCTGAGACGAGAGCTATATTCTCTCCGGTCTCCAGTCTGTCTATGAGTTTTTTGCCTTTAATAAGTTTGTTGTACTCATAATAGCTGGTCAAAGGGGTTTTAATACTGTAATGGTTAAGTAGAATCCTTGTCCTTCTTGTGTCTTCAGCGGCAATAAGATTAACTTCTTTTAGGGTTCGCAAAGCCCTAAAGGTAATATCTTCCAGATTGCCTATGGGTGTGGCAACGATGTACAGTGTTCCTTTAGATGTGAAAGGAGTATTCTCGTCCATTATTTTTACTTATTCACCCAATAATCGGCTAACACTTCAGCCTGTTTAAGCACTGTATCAACGGCTTTTTGTTGTTTGTCCGGCGGGTATCCATATTTATTCAAGGTACGTCTCACGATGACCATGAGTTTTGCCCGGGCGCTTTCTTTCATTGCCCAGTCTATTGTTGCGTTTTTGCGAACTTTATCCGCGATTTCACGGGCTATGCTTTTCAGGGTTTCCTCGCCCAATACTTTGACTGCGCTATCGTTGATTTCCAATGCGGTATAGAATGCAAACTCGTCTTTCGTTAATTTTAGCTTCTCCGCCAAACCGTCTACGGATCGGATTTGCCTGGCGATTGCCAATAATTCTTCGATAATTTCCGCGGTAGTCAAAAGGTTGTTCTGGTACTTCTTGAGCGATGCCTCAAGCATATCCAGAAGATTCTTGCCTTCTGTAATATTGAATTTCAGGCGTATCCTGATTTCATCATTAAGAATCTTCTTCAAGAGTTCAATGCCAAGGTTCTTGTGCTTCATCCCCTTTACATCTTGAAGAAATTCTTCAGAGAGCAATGAAATATCCGGCTTTTTGATACCTGCCGCATCGAAAATATCCACAACTTCGGTTGATTCAACCGCCTGATTCACAATCTGCCGGATGGCGGATTCATAATTCTTTTTATCGCCGTTATCACCTTCTCCTTCAAACTTGAGTAACCGTGCCCGGACTGACTGAAAGAAGGCGATTTCATCGGTCAGCGCAAGTGCGTCCTCATGTGGGACTGCCAGCGCAAAAAGCCTTGAAAGCGCGGTTGACTCACTAATGAAGCGCTCCTTGCCTTGTTCTCTTGAAAGTATGAATTCCTCGGCTTGAAGGATGATAGAGAGACGCTCAGAAGTGCCTACACTGAAAAAACGCATATAACCAAATCCATGAAACATCTGGCGCACGACTTCAATCTTTTCAAGCAGTAATTCAAGCGCCTTTGCCTGTGTCTCCGCAGGGTCGCCTTTGCCGCCTGAATTGGAATAGAAGGCAAGGGCATCTTTGAGCGCGTTACCAATACCTATATAGTCAACCACAAGTCCGCCGGGTTTGTCCATAAAGACGCGGTTTACCCTTGCAATTGCCTGCATGAGGGTGTGCCTTTTCATCAGCTTGTCGATGTAGAGCGTGTGCAGACAGGGGACATCAAAGCCGGTCAACCACATATCCCGCACAATAACCAGCTTCAAAGAGTCTTGCGGGTCTTTCATGCGATCCGCAAGCAAGCGGCGGTCTTCTTTATTAGTCCTGTGATAGGCAGGAATTACAAGACTCTCCGGGTCTTCCGGGTCAAACTCCATTTTATCGGAAGAGGAAGAAGTCATGACTACTTTCAGAGCTCCCTTCTTCAGGTCTTCGTTGTGCCATTGGGGCCTTAGCGCAATGATTTCATGGTAAAGAGCGACTGCTATGCGGCGGCTCATGGTGACAATCATTGCTTTACCGTCAAAAGCTTCCGCGCGTTTTTCGTAATGCGAAACGATATCCCGCGCAAGATTTTTCAAACGCTCAGGATGCCCGACAATGGCTTCAAGTTTCGTCCATTTGACTCTAGCCATCCGGGTTTCAGAAGCGCCGTCATCAGTCATTTCCCTGTCAAATTCTTCTATCAGTTTACGGCCATCTTCTGTAAGGCTGACTTTTGCCAGACGGCTTTCGTAGTATATCTTCACCGTGGCGCCGTCTTCCACGGCCTGTGCTATATCGTATACGTCAATGTAATTACCGAACACCGCCGGCGTGTTGATGTCGGTGCTTTCTACCGGTGTGCCGGTAAAACCGATAAAGGTCGCGTTTGGAACGGCATCAAGCAGATACTTGGCAAAACCATAGGCGAGGCGCTTTCCGTTCATCTTGCCGGCATCATCCTTCGTGTCAATCAGCTTTGCCTGAAACCCGTATTGCGTGCGGTGCGCTTCGTCGGCAATAACGATAATATTGCGGCGTTCCGATAATCGGTCGTATGCGGTGCGGTCCGTCTCCGGGAAAAACTTCTGGATGGTCGTAAACACAATCCCGCCGGATGCCACTTTGAGCAGCGACTTCAAATGCTCCCGTGATTCCGCCTGCACCGGAGCCTGGCCGAGCAGGCTTGAGGATGCGGCAAAGGTATCAAAAAGCTGCTGGTCAAGATCGTTTCGGTCGGTAATGACAACAATGGTCGGGTTATCCAGATTATGTATCAGTTTTCCCGCATAGAAAACCATGGAAAGGCTTTTACCTGAGCCTTGCGTGTGCCAGACAACGCCGGCCTTACGGTTTCCTTTTTCGGTTGCAGCAAGGCGTGTGCTTTCCACGGCCTTATTCACCGCGTGGTACTGGTGGTATGCCGCAATCTTTTTCACGGTCTCAATCTGTGTAAGTCCGGTTTTGGCATCTATTTTTTTATCTTTTTCAAAAACAATGAAGTTCCGTATCAAATCAAGAAGTGTTGACTTGTTCAGCATGCCCTTGATGAGCACCTCAAGTTGGCTTACATGAGCGGAAGATTCTTTTTTGCCGTCAATGGTTTTCCATGTCTGGAACCTGCTGAATGCGGATGAGATCGTCCCTGCCTTTGCTTCCAGCCCGTCGGAGATGACACAAAAAGCGTTGTAGAAAAAGAGAGACGGGATGACCGTCTTGTAGGTCTGTATTTGGTCAAAGGCTTTGCGGATGGTAGTATGTGCATCCGCCGGGTTCTTGAGTTCTATCACCACCAGCGGTAGGCCGTTTACATAGAGAATTACATCTGGCCTTTTGTTCTGATTGCGCTCGATAATGGTAAACTGATTTATGACAAAGAAAATATTATTCTCCGGATTCTGAAAGTCAACCAGCCAGACCCGCTCGCCGCGTTCCTGGCCGTCTTTCTGCACCGTGACCGGAACGCCTTCGGCAAGCATCTTATGAAAAGCTTCATTCGCATCAATAAGCTGGGGAGAAAACACGGATAGCGCCGCTTTAAGGGCTTCCTGCCGGGCCGTTTCCGGCACCGCAGGATTCAGGCGGTTTATAGACTGTTCCAGGGTATGCCTTAAAACGACATCGCCATAGGTTGAGCGTTTTTCCGGTACTCCATATGGTACCGCAGATTCAGCCACCAGGAAAGGCTGCGTGGCTTCAACATCGGGGGCAATAGATGGTCCCGGAATATAAGAAAAACCGAGTTTCTTTAGTTCGTCAATAGAAAAGACTTCGATTTCGGATTCGGTCATGTACATGCGTTCACGTTAATCTTTCATCTCGAAATGCTTAAAAATTGATGTCATATTTCACGTCCCGTAAACTAACAATTAACAGCATGATCGTCTAAGGTCTTATAATCTAAAACAATATTATCATCAATGATATAATAACAATTAACATCAGCCCTTACTAACAATTAACATAATGAGTAATCAAACGCTGACTCGTTACGGATCTGTTTCTTGAGACTTTTTATAGTTTCACCCTCACTTCACCGGACATGAGCTTGGGGAGAAGTGTGTCGCGCAGGCGGGGGTGCGCGCTAATTTGGAGTTCGGCAAGAGAGAAGATTTCGGATTCGGTGAAGGCGGTCATGGTTGTAGCTCGATTTCTCCGTAAGCTGAAAGTCTATACGTCTTGCCAGTCAATCGAGTTAAATGGTACGGCAGGCCAGCCCCATAATATCTTTGATTTTTCCCATTGAAACCGAAGCTACCCCGTGCATCTCCATTTCCATTAAATGCCGATATGAAATCTGAGACTTGTTCGCTGTTCAGTCCCTCAATCTCCGGTAATATCTGGGATATTCTATTTCCATCGTCAAAGCTGTGGCAGCTCTGAACGGCCTTGATGTAAGCATTCAACATGGAGTCGTGCTTAATCAAGATTTTAGCTATCTCTTTAGTAGCCGAATCCCACGAGCAAGTCAGAGCTTGAAATCTTCCGATGAACCCATAGGGATCTTTCCCTAACCTCACAGAAAGGATGGGCACACCGCGACCAAACGCAAACCCTACTTCTTGATCTGTCCAGTCGCTGTCATGAAATTTCTCCGTCATGAGCGCGACAAGATAATCCATGGAGGAGAGTGCATTTTCAATCTCAGCTTGCCATTCTTTGGTGGGATGTATATCTGTATGTGCCACAAAACACGTTACGCCATAAAGTTTCAATTCATCCTTCAATACAGCCGCTTCCTTCTTTACTTCAGATTTATGGCTGAGGAATACTCGAAATCCATCTTTATCCCATATTCTATCTAGCGCCGAAGAAGAGATGAGGCGTTTGGCAGATATTTGCAAACCAGACTCTTTGCGCCAATCATGGTCGTCAATTATTTCCATCTCTAAAAAGACTTCTTCAATAAATTCATTCCGGTAATTGTGTAGTTTGTTCATATCTTCTCTGATTTTGTCTTGAATATCAGCTTTATTCTTTACAATACCGAGGTAAATGGATTCTGGTACCGCTAAATAAAGGGCATGCCCGTATGTCCCGTCATTCCAACGATCATAGCTCCACTCCTCATGTACTCGAATCTGTGAGTTTACTATAATTTCTGCTATCTGCGCTTGTCCTTCTTTCGCGTAAAGTTTTGAAAGCGCAGCTAAATATCGTTCAATATTGCGTGGCAGTTCCAGATTCACATCGTGAGTGCTCATGCTTTGACCCTCACTTCACCAGACATAAGCTTGGGGAGGAGCGTGTCGCGCAGACGGGAGAGGGTTTGAATTTGAAGCTTGTTTGCTTGGATTTTTTTCCAGAAGTTGTCTGCTACCACTGATAATTCATCTACTATAATGTTTTTTGCTGATGATATTTCAAGTGATTTTAGGTTTTCTTGGTTGATCTTTGGTTGTACGGCACCAGTAACAATATGTGAAATGGACGTATTCCTAAGAATTATATACAATAAGAGGTTCCTCGCTGTTTCATGTGGGTAGCCTGAATTCAAGTTTACCGCCAATGAGGTAGATCATGGTGATCAGGTTTTTGATGGT
>JBAZOX010000038.1:0-15321 GCA_041648535.1 Desulfobacteria bacterium
TTTATCGTCCTCTATTTTAAAAAGCAGCCTTAAATCCTTAGGGTCCCATTGTACAGAATCCGGGGACACGTTACCTCCCACACGTATTGTTTGATTCTGGATTTCTGATGATTTGGCCAATACCTCGCTTACCGTCAGATAGTAAGTCATGGTATCCCTTAACCCGGTATAGATGAGGTATCCGATTACGGATACGATGATAATTGAAATTAGAATGGGTTTAAGCCTTCTTCTCTTTTTCAAAGCTATCGCTTCAATTGTTTTGTTATTTCGGTTGCCTTTTTTAGCAGCTCAGCCCGCTTTATCTGATACTCTTCAGAATCGACTCTACCTGATTCTGATAGATCATCCAATTCAGCTATAGCCTGCAATACTGCCTGCTTTTGTTCATACAGGTTTATTATGTCTGGCCCGGAAGTCTGTTCATCCCCTTCATTCTGATATTGTCTCCTCTTTATAAAGGGAATGGCAAACCCTGCCCCAATCAACACTATCACCAGCCCTACAATAACCCACTTAAAAAGGTTTTTCATCCAGGGGAGACCATGAAATTCTATAACAATCTGAGACCCCTTAGGAAAGTTTTTCCCTGAGAGATGAGAAAAACGACCTGCTGAATCTCCTAAGGTTCCTTTGAATTCCAGCCGATCACTCTTAACCTTAATCCCTTTATCCGGAAAGAAGAAATCAATATTGTCCGTCTTAAGGGGGATGCCCTTTGTGAATTGGTAATTTGAGCCTCTATAGCTAAGTGTGTAAGAAAACAGGATTTTCTTTGCTCCTGGCTTGACCTCCATAGTGTCAGAGAACCCCTCTTCTGTCTTAACAACACAACAGGACATTAAACCGTCTATATACTTAATATTGGCTGCCTCTTTTGGCAAAGAGATTCGAAGCGTTTCCTTCTTTCCCTGTTCCAGTTCTTTATGCCCCACATATACCATGTCACCCCGGTTTTCTATTATCATGAGTTCCTTTATCGAAAGCGAGTCCCCTTTAATTTCTAAAAATATGTGATGCATTTTGGCATATATGTCAGTGTCCTGACCTGTTGTTTCGTAGACGATCAGATCGAGGGTAAGCGTTTTTTTATCTTCAAAGCCAATGGGTTGGCTGAAATATTCCACTTCCTTGTACTTAGTTGTAATGTAGTATACTATTTTTTTGTCAACACTTATGCCCTGAAATGAAAAGGAACCGGCGGGGTCGGTTTTTGTGTGACCAACTTCCAGCTCTTTTCCGTCAACAAACTCGAAAAGTATGATATCAAGGCCTTTTATGCCTTTTCCATCCAATGTATTATTGATGACCCTTCCTTTGATAATACCTAATGACGAATCTCCGGCCATCGAGATAATAGGGAAGGGAAGTAACAAAAGCATAAGGATCGCTGTACATATTGAGTTCCTAATTCGCATCATTAGGGGATTGTCTCCTATCTATTCCTCTTGTCTATCCACACTTGGGGGAGCGACTCATCCGTATTGCAGAGATTTCCCTTTCAATCTCTTTTTCAATATATGCTTCGGACAGAGCCGTTTCTCTTCTTTTTCTGCGATCCGGTAACATTGCAATAGCAGCCCCAAAAGCCATGACTCCTCCACCGATCCAGAGCCAGACTACAAGAGGATTTATCATAACTTTAAAAGTCGCTCCATCTCTGTCATATCCAGCCAAAATTACGTACAGGTCTTCCTTTAAGGTTGTATAAATTGCCACATCTGTGGTTAGTTGATCCTGGCCTGTGTATAAGCTCTTTTCAGGAGCTAAGATCCCCACTTTATGACCCCCATTAAAAAGTGTTAGTATCGCAGCGACTGTGTATTTATTGGCTGTAGCATAGTTGGAGAGGGCATCGTATCTCAATGTATATCCCTTAAGGTCAAAAGACTCTCCCTTTTTTAATGTTATCTGTTTTTCTATGTTAAAGGCACCACCACTAATTGCTACAAATATTAAAACAACTCCCAGGTGAATAATATAGCCGCAGTATCGTCTTTTATTTCTCGCCACTAGATTATTCCATAATGCCCTGGGGTACCCTTCCCCTGAAAATACGTGTCGTATTCGCATCCCGTTAAGGAACTCAAGAAAAAGGGTAACCAGAACAAAGATACATAGGGAAAATGATATCAGTACATAAAAAGGACGAATCCCCAAAAGGTAGAGAACAATTGCCCCTGTAATAGAGAAAATAAAGGGAAAGAGCAACTTTTCTAGAAAATTCTTAAGGGAGGATTTTCTCCAGGCAACAAAGGGACACACACCTGTCAACAATAGCAATGCCAAAGCAATGGGTGTGACAACAGCATTAAAAAAGGGAGCCCCTACTGTAATCTTTACACCGCGAATGGCCTCAGATATGATAGGAAAGAGTGTTCCCAAAAGTATTGCAAAGGCCATCCCAACAAGGAGCAGATTGTTGTATAGGAAGCTGCTTTCCTTGGAGAGCAAGGATTCCAGTTGGTTTTTGCTTCTTAGTTTAGGCAGTCGATAGATGAGAAGATAAAAAGACATCACGAGTACACTGCCCAAAAATAATAGAAAAATCCAACCCAGTGATGATTGTCCAAAGGAATGGACAGAGGAAATGATCCCGCTTCTAGTGATGAAGGTACCAAAAATGGTAAGGAGAAATGTGAAGATGATCAAAAGGATATTCCAGACCTTTAGCATATCCCGTTTTTCCTGGATCATCACCGAGTGCAGGTACGCCGTTCCAATAAGCCATGGCATTAACGAGGCGTTTTCTACCGGGTCCCATGCCCAGTAGCCACCCCATCCCAGCTCTACATAAGCCCACTGAGCTCCCAACAGGTTGCCCACTGTCAAGAATAACCATGAAAAGATTGTCCATTTTCTGGCAGTTCTTATCCAAATGTTTCCCAGTTGTCCTGTAATGAGGGCTGCCATTGCAAATGCGAACGGCACGGAAAATCCGACATAGCCTATGAATAGAGTAGGGGGATGAAATATCATACCAGGGTTTTGTAGCATAGGATTTAAGCCTTGGCCGTCAAATGGCACGGGGCTTAGGGTCTTAAATGGACCGGTTACGAAGACCATCAGGAGTATGAAAAAAAACGTAATTGTCATCAGTACTGAAAGAACATAGGGTAAAAGCTCCAGGTTCTTCTTTCTGTTCTGGAAAATCACTATTGCAGCAAATATAGAAAGAAGCCATGCCCAGAAGAGGAGGGAGCCTTCCTGTCCTGCATAAAAGGCAGTTAAGGTATAAATCATTGGAAGACTGCGATTTGTGTATCTTGCTACGTATTCGACTTGAAAATCTCGTGTCACCAAAGCATATATCATAGACATAGAGGCTAAAGTTAAAAATCCAAATACGGCGATGGCAGCATTTTTAGAACCGGCAAATGTCTTTTCTTTTAGACATCTAACCCCAAAAATAGAGGTTAATGCCGAATAACCAGCGAGTAAGAATGCAATTAACAGAGAATAAAATCCTATTTCAGCCATATTTTTCTTCTTCGGTTTTCTTTATCTGGATGGAGGTCAACTAGAAGCAAGCGGCAGATAAATGATAAAACTCGTTCCTTGTCCTACCCTACTCTTAACTACTGTTTTTCCCTTATAGCTCTCTATTATCCTGTATGCAATAGCCAAGCCCATTCCTGCGCCTTTTTCCTTGGTAGTAAAGAAGGGATCGAATATCTTGTCCATGTTCTCTTTAGCTATTCCACAGCCGGTATCAGTTATGAGAATCTCCAAAAGATTATCTTCTGCTTTTTGGCTGTTACTCATATATCCGGGACTTCTGACTTCTGCCTTCTGCCTTCTGACTTCTATTTTTAACTTTCCGCCTTCCGGCATTGCCTGGACTGCGTTGATAAATAGGTTCCAGAATACCTGCTTTAACTGTCTGGGGTTGGCTTCTACCTTGCTGTCTTTAGACAGGTTCTTATGCACCTCGATGTCCTTATTCCACTCAGGGCTGCTAGCAAATTCCCCAAGCGTATCATTAATAACCTTTGTAATATCGACCACCTCTTTTCCTTCCAGGCCTGGTTTAGCAAATAGCAAGAAATCGGTGATCAGAGCATTCAGCCTCTCTGTCTCCCTTATAGCAATGTCCATTAAGCGTTCATTCACGTTATCCAGTTGCAATTCGCCCTTCAAAACCTGAATGGAACCACTCACAGAGGCTAAGGGGTTTCTCATCTCATGGGCTATCCCCGCTGCCAAACGGCCTACAGCAGCCAATCTATCAACCATTCTAATATGTTCTTCCATGGCCTTAAGCTTAGTTAAATCCTGGAATATCAGGATATCTCCCAATTCTTCTCCTCTGGAATCCCTTAAAGGAGAGGTTGAAAAACCCAGGTACAGGGTATCTCCATCCTCTCTTTTAAATTCGCTTTCGAATCGAAAGGGAGGATGATCAGAATTTAAAGGTTTTTTTAAGAAAGGAAACATCTTTTCAGCTTTTGAATTGTATACCTGAGAAAAACTATAGCCTGTAATCTCCTCAGCCGCCTTATTGAAAAAGGTAACCTTACCCTCCAGATCGGTGGTTAATAAGCCACTGTTAATACTCTGGACTATGTTTCTGTTCAGTGCCTCCAGTTGATCAAAATCAACCTGTTTCTTTTGTAACTCCCTTCTCGATCTTCGTGCCTGCTCCGAAAGCAAGCTGCTTAAAAATGCAACCAGGTAAAAGGCAGTAATATTCATCAATATAGAGTAAAATAGGTCAGTACCCTGATAATCTCTGGGTTCAAAGACCTTACCCGAAACAGGGTGGATTATCCCATAGAACTCTAGATCTAAAAGTCCTCCGTATAGTATGCTGCATACAGAAGCAACAAGAACCCCTCCCTTTCTATATACAAGAATACTGGCTGTAATGATGGAAATGGTATACATGAAAGTGAAGATACTTTCCTTTCCCCCGGTGGAATAGATCAGGAATGTAATAAGAAATATATCCAGTATAATCTGTAGGTAGGCAAAAAATGGAAGGTTCTTAATCCTGTTTATTATAAAGGCATAAATAAAGGTCAAAAAGTAGATGATTACGATAACTATATATAGATATATTAAAAAGGGGGTGAGATACGATGGGGTTTGTTTAAGTTGGATCAGTATAGTGATGCCAAGGAGAAAGGTGATAACCGCTACCCTCAGGAGCATCAACCAATGAAGCTTCTTCAGGAATTCTTTTTGGACATCTTCTGCTTGGGGGTTCCTGGTATCTAAACCCTGCCTAATAGTCATCTTCGGTATCCCTGATCCCATGTTTTTCCAATTTATAACGGAGGGACCTCAAATTGATATTGAGCAATTCCGCTGCCTTCTTCTTGGCTCCATGGGTCTTCTTAAGGGTGTCCAGCAGTATGTTCTTCTCCAGATTTTCTAAAACTGCTTCCATATCCAGCCCTTCAGGGGGGATTTCTATCTTTATTTCTTTTCCCGATTTTTCGTGACCGTTTTTGAATTCAGCAAGGGCTAAACTCTCAGGCAAGACAATGCTCGGGGTCTCTAAAGCAACACTTCTTTCTATTATTGTCTCCAGTTCTCTAACATTTCCTGGGAATTTGTAGTTTAAAAGGGATTCCATTGCATAAGAGGATATTCTTCTTATATCTTTGCCCAGTTCGTTTGAGTATTTCTCTAAAAAATAATGGGTCAAGATCGGAATGTCCTCTTTTCTATCTCTTAAAGGTGGTATTCTGATCTGGATTACATTTAAACGGTAAAATAGATCCTCCCTAAACTCACCTTGAATAACCCTGTCCTCCAAATCCTTGTTTGTTGCTGAGATTATCCTGACATCTACAGAACTCTCCTCAGTTTCTCCAATTGGTTTAAAGGTTTTATCCTGGACTACTCTCAACAGCTTAATCTGTATTGGTAAAGGAAGATCACCCACCTCATCAAGGAAAATTGTCCCTCCATCAGCTGCCTCGAACAATCCGGCTTTATTGTATAATGCCCCGGTAAAAGAGCCTTTTTTGTGACCAAATAGTTCACTTTCAAGTAAACTCTCAGGAACACCACCGCAGTTAATAGTTAAAAGGGGGTAGTTTTTTCGAGAACCGTTATAATGAATAGCTTTTGCTACTAATTCTTTACCTGTCCCACTCTCTCCATAGATCAAGACATTTGACTTGGTCTGAGAGACCTTTTGGATAAGGTTGTAAACCTTCATCATTTCTTTGCTTTTTCCAACCAAGTTAATACTGCCAAATTTGTAACTATTTTCAAATTCACCCGGAAGTAAAGTATTTTCCCTATACTGCTTTTTGTTTTCTAACGCATTTTTAATAATTGATTTTATCTCATCAACCTTGAACGGCTTGGTGATGTAGTCATAGGCGCCCTCCTTCATAGCCTCAATAGCGGTTTCCATGGCAGCATAGGCAGTGATTAAAATGATAACAGTTTCAGGGGCTATCTCCTTGATCCGATGCAGAACATCCAGGCCTGTAACCTGCGGCATCTTTATATCCGTTATCACCATGTCATATGAGAGTTCTTTGCAAAACTCTATTGCCTCTTTGCCACTAGTGGTACAGTCAACATCATACCCTTCTTTTTTCAGCATAATCTTTAAAAATTCAAGCATACTTGGTTCATCATCAACTACTAGTATCTTCGCCATTATGGATTCCTTCAAGTTAAGTGCCTAAAGTGAGCTAAAGTTTAAAGTGCCTAAAGTTATTTAAAATGGAAATTCCTATGCAATCAAGTTAGTTGCTTCGCAACAAACTTGAGGAGTCAGTATTCAGAATGAAGAAAATTATTCTGACTCCTGGATTCTGACTCCTGTGCTAATCCCTCACTCTCTTTATATCTGCCCCTAAATTCGAAAGTTTTTCAACTATACGTTCATATCCCCTGTCTATATGATATATCCTTGATACCTCTGTTTTTCCTTCTGCCGCAAGACCGGCTAAAATAAGGGAGGCGCTTGCCCTCAGATCCGTTGCCATAACAGGGGCTCCATTTAAACCAGTAACGCCCTTGACAATAGCGCTGCGTCCCTCAATCCTAACATCTGCCCCCATCCTTCTAAGTTCACTAACGTGCATGAATCTGTTTTCAAAGACTGTCTCAGAAATTACACTTGTCCCATTTGCAAAACACATCAATACCATCATCTGAGCCTGCATATCTGTTGGAAACCCAGGATAGGGCAATGTCTTTATATCAACACTTCGTATTGGTTTGGTCCCAATCACCCTGACTCCGTCATTCTCACAGATCAACTTAAGTCCTGCTTCTGTAAGTTTGCTGAATATGGCATCCATGTGCGCTATATTGCAGTTACGAACTTTAATATTACCGGCAGTTATTCCAGCGGCGATCATAAAGGTGCCTGCTTCTATTCGATCTGGAATAACTGTATGGTTGGTGGATTTTAATTCCTTTACACCCTCGATGGTTATAACCTCTGTTCCCTCTCCCCTTATATTTGCCCCCATCTTCTTCAGGACATTAGCCAGTTCAACCACTTCAGGCTCACAGGCGGCATTCTCCAGGGTCGTTACCCCATCAGCTAAGGTTGCCGCCATCATTAGATTTTCTGTGCCGGTAACGGTTGGGATGTCGAAAAAGATAGGGGCCCCTTTGAGACTTTTTGCTTCTGCTTCCACATAACCATGTTTAAGGTCTACCTTTGCCCCCAAGGCGACCAATCCATTTAGATGAAGATTAATGGGCCTTGCTCCAATAGCACATCCCCCTGGCAGAGCTACCTTTGCCTTCTTTAATCTGGCAAGCAGGGGGCCAAGCACTAAGACTGATGCCCGCATCGTTTTAACCAGATCATACGGAGCCTCATAATTGTTTAACCCATCGGCATTGATCCTTACATCCTTCTCTCCTTCAACCTTTACCCCAAGACCTATAAGCAATTTTTTTATGGTCTCTATATCTCTTAGATTTGGGACATTTGAGAAGGTATTCCAACCCTCTGTAAGTATGGAAGCTACAAGTATTGGCAGTGCAGCATTCTTGGCACCGCTAATCTCTACTTCACCCGTTAATCTCTTTCCGCCGTTTATTATTATCTTTTCCAATCTATCCCCTATCCCTCTTCTGGGCCTTTACTACCCTTTCAATCCCTGAAAAATCCTTTACAATAGATGTTGGATTGAATTCCCCTGTTAATTTTATAAGGCTGGTCACCTTTTCTGCTTGTCCTTTACCCAGCTCCAGTATTACCCAGCCATCTTTGGCCAGATACCTTCCTATTTGAGACAATATCTGTCGATAGAATTTTAGACCTTCTTTCCCACCATTCAAGCTGATTCTCGGTTCAAAATCCCTCACCTCCGGTTGAATATCTCTAAAATCCTCTATGGGAATATACGGAGGGTTGGATATCACAAGATTAAATGTCCCGATTCTTTCCCTTACAGGCTCAAAGAGACTGCCCTTTAAAAAAGTTATCTGTTCCTCTAATCCATGTACCTTTGCATTTTCTCTGGCAGTTTTTATAGCTATGTCTGAAATGTCTGTTGCAACAATCGATCCTCTTTGGAGTTCTTTTGCCAGGGCAATGGCTACGGCTCCACTCCCGGTACCGAGTTCCAATATATTGATTGTTTTATCAAATGATTCATTTTGAGGGAATGTCTTGAGGGCTTCTTCTACTAAGATTTCAGTTTCTGGACGAGGGATCAATACCCCTTTGGTAACTTTGAGATTTAAAGACCAGAATTCTTGGTATCCTGTAATATACTGTAAAGGTTCTCTTTTTATCCTTCTTTTAATAAGCTTCTTATATTCTCTTAGTTCATCTTTGTGAATAGGCTTATCATAATTGAGGTACAACCTGAGTCGGTTGGTTTTTAAAGAGTGTGCCAACAGAACCTCAGCATCCAATCTGGGATTTTCAATCCCGTTTTCGTTAAAATATTGAGATGTCCAATTGAGCAGTCGTAGGATTGTCCAGGTCTTGTCGTTCAAAAACTGTATCCCTATCCTTGCGTTACAAGATACAAACCAGATTTAATTCATTATTAGGAGGGAGAATTGGTTCAGGGGATTTTATTATCAGGACTTTATGGCTTCAGCTTGATAGTGGGTAGTTAAGGCATCAATAATCTCGTCAATATCCCCCTCCAGGACTTTATCTAATTTGTATAGGGTAAGTCCGATTCTGTGGTCAGTAATTCTTCCTTGAGGGAAATTATAGGTTCTAATCCTTTCGCTTCGTTCTCCAGTACCCACCTGGTTTTTTCGAGTCTCAGAGATTTCTGACTTTTGCTCTTCACTCAATTTGTCTAAAAGTCGGGCATTGAGTACCCTTAATGCCTTTGCTTTATTCTTATGCTGTGATTTTTCATCCTGACAGGTAACTACTAAACCAGTTGGAAGATGGGTTATTCGAACTGCAGAATCAGTAGTATTTACACTCTGACCTCCCGGTCCCGAAGAACGAAAGACATCGATCTTTAAATCATTTGGGTCTATCTGGACTTCTACCTCGTCAGCTTCTGGCAGAATTGCTACTGTTACGGTAGAGGTGTGAATCCTTCCTTGTGCCTCGGTAGAAGGAACTCTCTGGACACGGTGAACACCGCTTTCATATTTTAACTTACTGTATACCCCTTTCCCCTCTATAAGCGCAATAATCTCCTTGAAGCCGCCCATTCCAGTAACGTTTCGATCCATAATATCAATCTTCCAGTTATTCACCTCCGCATATTTACAGTACATTTTAAATAAAACAGCGGCAAATAGACCGGCTTCATCACCCCCTGTGCCGGCTCTAATCTCCAGGAATATGTTTTTGCCGTCATTAGGATCTTTAGGGATGAGCAGGATTCTTAACCGTTTTTCAAATTCAGAAAACTTTTGCAGTAAGACATGTATTTCCGATTTTGCAAGTTCTCTAATTTCTTCATCGTCCTCATCAAGCAATATCTTGTTTTCTTCTATTTCATCATTAATCCTTCTATAATTACGGTACAATTCAACTATTTCAGATAGATCTGAATGTTCTCTGGCGATCTGTTTATATCTCTTTTGATCTTTAAGTACTTCAGGATTACTTAAAAGCCTATCCAATTCTAGATATCTTATCTCAGATGTTTCGAGTTTTTGCAACACAGTTCAGAATTTCCTATAGATTTCAGAATTATTTTATTTAATACCATATTTCCTTCTAAACTTTTCCACTCGCCCAGCAGGATCTATCAGTTTTTGCTTCCCTGTGAAAAAGGGATGGCATTTGGAGCAAATTTCTACAACTATGTCCTTTTTCGTTGACCTTGTCTCAATAGTACTCCCACAAGCACACCTGATGTTTGTTGGAGAATAATCGGGGTGAATTCCTTTTTTCATCTATCTTCCTCCAGATTATACGAATTTAAGCCTTTCCTTGAGAGTCTTCAAGGGTTTTTTAACATATTTCCAGCTATTTTACAAGAAAAATTGGGGCATTACCTGTTCATAGAATCTAAAAACGCCGTGTTGGTCTTGGTCCCTGAAATCTTATCCATAAGAAATTCCATTGCATCAATAGAATTCAACGGTTGAAGTACCTTTCTAAGTATCCATATCCTATTCAAATCTTCTTTGGAGATAAGGAGTTCCTCTTTTCTTGTGCCGGAACGATTGATATCCATGGCAGGAAATATCCTTCTGTCACTCAACTTTCTATCCAAATGTATCTCCATATTGCCTGTACCCTTGAATTCTTCAAATATAACTTCGTCCATTCTGCTGCCGGTATCAATCAAAGCTGTAGCAATAATAGTAAGACTTCCTCCATCCTCGATGTTTCTCGCTGCCCCGAAGAACCTCTTTGGACGATGGAGGGCGCTGGAATCTACTCCTCCGGAAAGGACTTTTCCACTTGGTGGAACTACAGCATTGTATGCCCTGGCCAACCTGGTAATGCTATCAAGAAGAATAACAACATCTCCCTTGTGTTCTACAAGTCTTTTCGCCTTCTCGATAATCATCTCGGCAACCTGTACGTGTCTCTGAGCCGGTTCGTCAAAAGTGGAACTAACCACCTCCCCATCCACTGAGCGCTGCATATCCGTAACCTCTTCCGGACGCTCATCTATCAAAAGGACTATCAGGATTATCTCTTTATGATTGGTTGTAATAGCATTGGCTATGCTCTGAAGAAGCATCGTCTTACCGGCTCGAGGGGGTGAAACAATCAATCCCCTCTGTCCTTTTCCTATAGGGGTCAATAAGTCCATTATCCTGGTGGAAAGATTCTCAGGGTTGGCTTCCAACTTAATTTTCTCCTCGGGATAAAGGGGGACCAAATTGTCGAAAAGAATCTTTTCCCTGGATGCTTCAGGATCTTCAAAATTAACAGACTCTACCTTAAGAAGAGCAAAGTATCTCTCGCTGTCCTTTGGTGGCCTTATTTGGCCTGAAACTGTGTCACCGGTTAAGAGGTTGAATCTTCTAATCTGGGAAGGTGAGACATAGATATCATCTGGTCCAGGCAAATAGCTATAGTCAGGAGACCTTAAGAAGCCGAAGCCATCCGGCAGGGTTTCAAGTACCCCTTCTCCGTATATCAACCCATTTTTTTCAGTCTCAGCTTGAAGTATGGCGAAGATCAACTCTTGCTTGCTCAGGAAATTGGCCCCTTCAATGAGTAGTTGTTTTGCCAGTTTTGTCAATTCACTGATCTTTTTTTCTTTCAGATCTCTTAAATTCAGGCCCACTCGCTCCCCCTTTTGAAATTTATGTTGCTTGGAAAATATTGATTAATGCCTCTAGTACTAGATTAATCTCACCAGCGGGTTAATCTACCCCCCAAACCCTTGATTTAAATTAACTAAACCATAGCGGATATAGATAACTCATATTAAATAGTATGTAACTTTTCATGGAATATGCAGTATTATCTTTAGAGGGATTAGCTCCACAAAAGGCGAGCTTATGGGGCGCTATTAAGACCTCAAATGCAATAGCTGCTTTTTTGGAAAACTTCATAGGAAGGTATACAAAGTTTTAACTATGCATAAATTTATAGTAAGGCAAAGGTATTGTCAAGTAATTTTTACAGATAATTTTTGCTTCTCTGTAATTTCTTGACAATGATCGAAGAAAAAATTAAGATAACTCTTCAATAGTTTTCCATAAGAGAGCTTTGCCAAAGTACCCCTTTTCGCTTCAGCATACATATTTTTGACCCAAAAACCAAAGTGTGAAGTGTAAAGTGAGCTGAAGTGCCTAAAGTTATGGTTTAAATATTTTAACTTTAGTTCACTTTAGGCACTTTCAGTCGGGTTTCCCAAAAAGCTTGTTCCTACGAAGGCAGAAATCTATGAATTCGCTCTCAGGATACTTCTTCAAAGCTCCCGATAGGTTATGCAAATCTAAGGTAATGATGAGTTCCTGGTTCTACTTCTGTATTTACCAGTGAATACGATTAACGTTGAATAAGAGGAATGAGCGATGATAAAGGAATTTGAGTATTGTTTTCAAAATGCGTTGGAATGTATGGGAAAGGACTGTCCAGCCCCCTGTAGGACAATTCTAGACAATATAGCTGATGGTGTATTTACAGTCAATAAACAAAAGAAGATCCTCTGGTTTAACCGGGCAGCTGAAAGGATTACAGGCTTTACAAAAGAAAATGCCCTAGGCCGACACTGTTATGACATATTTAAGACGGAACTCTGCCAAGGAGAGAATTGCCCCCTAACCAAAACTATGGCTTCAGGGGAGAGTATCATAGATTTTGAAGTGAATATCGCTACCTGGAAAGGACACGAGATTCCTGTAAGTATCAGCACTGCTCCCATGGAGGATAAGGACGGTAAAATTATAGGTGCAGTCGAGACCTTTCGAGACCTCTCCGAGATCAGGGCATACAGAATGGAGGTTAATGGGCTCTATTCCTTTAAGAATATCATTAGTAAAGATGCTAAAATGATGAAGATTTTTAATCACCTTAAGGATATTGCTATAAGTGATTCTACCGTTCTTATATATGGAGAAAGTGGCACAGGAAAAGAACTAATAGCCAGGGCAATCCATGACCTTAGCAAAAGGGAAAATAAGTCTTATGTTACTGTCAATTGTGGAGCCATTCCCGATACCCTTATGGAGTCAGAACTCTTCGGATATAGGAAGGGTGCCTTCACAGATGCCAAACAGCATAAGCCCGGCCGATTTGCCATGGCAGAAGACGGGACTATATTTCTGGATGAGATAGGTGATCTATCCTATGAACTTCAGGTCAAGCTCCTGAGAGTCCTTCAGGATGGTGAGTACTACCCCCTGGGAAGTAATGAACCCCTCAAGGCAGATGTACGGGTAATCACAGCCACTAACAAGGACCTGCTCCAACGGGTTCAAGAGGGGCGCTTTCGAGATGACCTTTACTATCGGATCAATGTCATTCAGATCAATGTGCCGGGCCTCCGAGAACGGAAAGAGGACATCCCCTTACTGGTGGAACATTTCATTGAAAAATTCAACAAGAAGATGCAAAAAAACATCAAACAGCTCTCCAACCGGGCACACGAAATCCTTTTTAATTATAATTTTCCAGGCAATATCCGAGAGCTCGAGAATACCATAGAACATGGATTTATACTTTGCAAGAAGAATACAATAGATGTGGAACATCTACCTTCCTATCTGCTCGACAAGAACAAGCCTAAAGTTAAGACCTCACTATCAAAGACGTCTATATCCGAGCTGGAAATGATGGAAAAAGAATCCATCCTTGATGCCCTTCGCAGGTGCCAATGGAATCGACAAAAGGCTGCCGATACACTGGGTTTGAGCAGGACAACCCTTTGGAGGAAATTAAAGAAGTTAGAACTTATATTATGATCCATAATTGAGAGCTTTGAAAAAGCACCCCTTTTCGCTTCAGCATCCATTTTTTGACCCATCTAAGCTCGCTCCATTGAAAATTCACGAACTCGCCCTTCGGGCTCAAACATGTGAATTTTCTACATTACGCTCGCTAAGTTGGGTTCCCCAAAAAATCTATGAATTCGCTCTCAGGGGTACTTCTTCAAAGCTCTCGGTAGGTTATGCAAGGTCTCGAATTGTTAAACAGGATGAACCTTTTTGTTTCATATAGTTACTAATTAAAGTATGCTTAGTTAATTCAATATGATACAATGAATAGTTTATATTTGTTGCAACATTTATTCCCTCGCAGTCTCCCCATTACAATCACCTCCATTTATTAATCTCCAATAAAATTAATTAGTTAAGGTCTAATCCCATAATTGGTATATTACTTGCTTATTATACATAACTCTGCTATGTTCCGTTTTGTAGCGTATTTATTTAAGGTTTCATTTAAGGTGTAATCCTCATGTCATCCCGGAATTCTAAAATCAAAAGCCAGGTTAATCCTGAGAATATACTGGATGACCTACCCGAATCTTCAGTTTCTTTTGAGTTGGCAAAAAGACTGGGTAAGGACGAGAGAATAAAGAAGATATTATCCATCCTTCCTGATCTTTCCGAGAGCGATGCGCCTGTTCTCATCCAGGGAGAGAGTGGCGTAGGAAAGGAACTTATCGCTGTAACTATTCATAAACTGAGCAGACGGCATAGATATCCTATGGCCAGGATCAGTTGTAGCGCATTTTCAGAAGAGGCGTTGGCATTCGAGCTATTTGGTTGTCGTGTTAATAGCCTTCATAATATTAAAGAAGATATTGTCGGGTGGATTGAAAAGGCAAATGGAGGCTCTCTTTTTTTGGACGAGATAGATTGCCTTCCTCAGGGCGTTCAGATTATGCTTTTTAGGGCTTTTGAAGACGGGGAGTATGAACCTTTGGGTGCTGAGAGACCGGAGCCCCTGGATGTCCGACTCATCACGGCTACGGAAATAGATTTAGAAAATCGTGTCAGGGAGGGAATGTTCAAGGAGAACTTGTATTATTGGCTAAATGTCTTTCAGATTCGGCTTCCTCCCCTCAGGGAAAGGAAAGAAGATATACTTTTTTTGGCTCATCAAAATATACAACGTTTGAATCAGAAAGGTGAAAAAGTAATTAACGATATTGATTTAGATGTCCTTCAGGTTCTTCAAATGTATTTATACCCGGGGAACATAAAGGAACTTGAGAATATCATTCAACATGCCCATATTCTTGCTAAAGGAAAAAGGATTTGTCTCGGCGATCTTCCTGCCAGAGTTGTTCAAGGAGCGGGCTCCGAGGTGGTCACCCCCCAAATTAATAGGAGGACTATGGGAGAGGTTGAGAAAGACGTTATTCTTGAAGCCCTCCGCCGTAATGACTGGAATCGCAAAAAAGCGGCAGAGGAATTGGGAATCAATCGCACCACATTATGGAGGAAGATGAAGCGGATGGGATATGACTCAGCCATTCGTTC
>JBAZOX010000039.1:0-14628 GCA_041648535.1 Desulfobacteria bacterium
GCATTGATAACAGGATGAGCAGGCTTGCCAAGAGCGAGATCTATTTCGGGAAATTTATTACCGTAGATGAGATAATCAATGGTATTGAAAAGGTCACTCCAGAGGGAGTTATCCAGTTGGCAGAGGATATCTTTAATAAGGACTACCTTTCACTGGCCGTTCTTGGGCCTGTGAAAGAAAAGAATTTTACAAACGATCTATTGGAGGTTTGACGTTTTACTTTCCACATACGTGATTTTGCCGCATAGAACTTTATAGTACTTAGAGACTTCCCTCATCAGAGAAAAGGGTGCGAAGGACGTCTTCTTTTCCTACAATGCCTATCAACTTTCCTTGTTTTATAACGGGTAGGGTATGTAGTTTTTTATCTACCATCAACTTGGCTATCTCCTCAAGGCTGCTTTCAGGACTAATAGTGACAGGATCAGGAGTCATAGCCTTGAATACGGTAGTGGCCATTATCTTTTGGGCTTCACTTTCAAGATTTTTTTGGGAAAAAAGAGGAATAACCCCATCTAGAATGGTAAAAACAGATGGCAAAGGCAACTGTTTTTGTTGAGCAATCAGGTCACTTTGGCATATAATCCCCACCAAACGTCCTTCACTATCCACAACGGGCATTCCATTAACAGAGTTATCTAACAGTATTTTTGCTGCCTTGGTGACCTCGGTTTCCGGAGAAACCGAAATGACCTTTCTTGTCATAATATCCCCGGCTTTAAGCATATATCCACTCCTTTTATCTTGCACTGGTAACTTACTATTGGCTCATTTCCATGAAAGAATAAGAAAATTTCTCCGGAACTCTCGTAATTTTGCGCCGAACTGTTGTATGGAGATTAATGCCTGATTTATAGCTCTAACCCTTCCAGTATGGCTGCCGCTAAGAGAGGAACCATTATTTCATGGTGTCCGATGAGTGAGTATCCCCTGCCATTCCCTAATGTTGGTCTCTTAACCACATTAGTAAGAGGGCGGTAGTGTTGGATAAAGTCCATATTAACAGTGGTAAAGTCCCTTACATTAAAACCCAGATTACGAACCAGGGTCAAAGCTTTCAGGAATACCTCCGGCAATACTACTGAGGAGCCTATATTTAAATAGATTCCCTTCTCCATGCTGGATATTATGGAAGAAAATAGGCGAAAGTCCAGATGGGAGCCTTTCCCAATAGCGGCACCGTTGCAAGAGGGATGCATGTGGATTATATCCGTTCCAATGGCTACGTGAACCGTGATAGGCACCCTTAATCTGGAGCCAGAAGCCAGGATACTCAAGTTATTGTATGGAAGATCAAGTTCCGTTAGTTTTTTTCCTACTGACTCTCCAATCCCCCAACCTTTTTCTGCACCCTGAGAAATGGCCTCATTTATTACCGTAGCCGTCTCCTCTGCCATGCCGAAGGAGCCTTCTCTTAAGCCGTCACTCACATCTTCTGAGGTTTGCCCTGTCATAGCGATCTCTGAGTCATGAATGATCCCAGCTCCATTTAGGGCAATCGAGCTTATTATACCTTTTTCCATGAGGTCTATAATAATAGGGTTTAGCCCAACCTTTATTACGTGGGCTCCAAGGGCAAAGGCTATTATCCTTTGATTCTTATATGCTGCTGTAATTCTAGAAACAACCTCCTTTAAGTCCTTGGCAGCCAGAATATCAGGGAGCCCCTCCATAAATTCATTAAAACTGCCATGCTTGGCAAAAACCTTCCCGAAATTTTCGGTAGTTACCTTGCTCTTTCTCTCCTTTATGGAATAGCTTTTAACCTTGTCCAGTTTTATAGTTACAAAATCCTTCTTCATTTTATCTTCCCACCGCCATTATATAGTTGGTAAAAAGGATTCAAGGGGTCAAGTGTTTGTTTTCCAATGATTTTATAAGTGCCTTGAGCATCCTTTCCACCTCTGCTATATCAGCCTGAACTTTCTCCATCTCTTTAGCCTTCATATAGCCTAAATCATTTCACTAGAATCCTTGACCCCTCGAATCCTCATAATCCATCAACTAATTTGGAAATGATCCAGCCATAAGAACTTTTCTTTTGGAGAAGATATAAAGGGGGCAAAAACAGAGGATGGATAGGAAAACAAAGAAAAAGAGAAAATTTCCAGGGTATGGAGGTCTTGGTAATACCTCCATACCCCAATAGTCAAAACTAGCCCTTTTTGAAAAATTTACCGACTCCGTCCATGGCATTTGGCGGTATCACTGCCCCTTCCATGTTCACGATATCCTGGAGTTTTCCCTGAATATCTTCAGGGGTTACCTTGCTTTTCGGGTTGAAATATACACCTTTCGACTCGACGATTTGTGCCTTGGCAAAATGGCCGGCGCCGGCTGCCATGATATGCCCTGATTCTTTGAAATCCTCAGAACACATAAGGGCTACCATGGGAGATACCAATTCAGGTACCATAAGGTCAAGGACTTCTTTTGGCATAATCGATTCGGTCATTCTGGAAACTGCCCCCGGGGCAATGGTATTTACCATGATATTGAATTTTGCCCCTTCAGCCTTTAACGAATTCATAAAGCCCACAAGCGCCAGTTTTGCCGTTGAGTAATTTGTTTGACCGAAGTTACCGTATAGTCCGGCTGCAGAGGTGGTCATAACAATGCGTCCGTAATTATTCTCTCTCATTATCGGCCAAGCCGCTTTGGTAACGTAGTACGAACCATATAGATGAACCTTCAAAACGCCGTCCCATTGTTCATCCGTCATCTTTATAAATGTAACATCCCTCAGAATTCCAGCGTTGTTTATAAGTATGTCGACCTTCCCAAATGCCTTAGTAGCAGTCTCTATGATTCCCTTCGCGCCTTCTGGGGTGTGGACGCCGTTATAGTCGGCTACCGCTTCCCCACCGGCTGCCTTTATCTCTGCTGCCACTTCCTCCGCAGGCGACTTAGCCCCTCCACCTGTACCATCTACAGCTCCTCCCATGTCGTTTACAACCACTTTTGCTCCCCTGGAACCCAACAACAGTGCGTGACTCCTTCCCAATCCTCTTCCTGCCCCGGTAATAACGGCTACTCTTCCATCAAAGCGAATTTCAGACATAATATCTCCTTTCTTAAGGTTAGAATGGTGGTTTCCAGTAAACCGAACCATTCCTGTAGTGGGGGTTAATAAATAGTAATTAATAATCTACTGTACGTTATTCTAATGTCTAAAATATAAAAGGAAAAGACAACTTTTGTCAAGACAAAAATAGTATAGTGTCAATTATACGTTGTCAGTGGTCAGTCGTATAGGTATATCAAGGGTTAGATGAAGTGTAAGGTTGTTGGCTATGGATTTGGTGTCTGAAGAACCTTAGAAACCCTGTCCTGTATCCTCTTTAGTTCACCTTCATTATAGGGTTTTACATGCTTAAGTTTAGGATCCAGGGGATCGGATGGGTTAAAGTTCTGGATTGTAAGTTTGTCTGCTCTAGCTAGCTGCTTTGCCAATTCTATGATATCATCTTCCTTAAGTAAACCAGGGACGATGGTAACCCTGAATTCATAGGGGACTGTCCCCCCTTTCAGGAGAGATATGCTTTCTCTTATATCCTTTAAATTGACTGGACCCCCGGCGCACTTGGAATATCTGATTTCATCTAAAGGAGCTTTGACATCCATAGATACATAGTCGATTAATTTATTGCTTATTAAGTTTCTCAAGACATTAGGGTTTGTTCCATTAGTGTCGAGTTTTATGAGGAAATTTTGAACCCTGAACTTACGGATAAGCTCTGGAAGAGAGGGATGTAAGGTAGGTTCTCCTCCTGTTATGCAGACACCATCAATCCATTCCTTAAACTCATTTAAGCGGGTTAAAACATATTCTATGGGGATAGTCTCATGCTTCTCGGGGTTTAAAACAATGCCATGATTATGACAGTAAGGGCAGCGGAAGTTACAGTAAGGTAGAAATATTACAGAAGCAATCTTGCCTGGCCAGTCTACGAAGGAAGTTTCTAAGAATCCTTTAATTTGAGTCAATGTCTTTCCAGACTGTTCATTTTCTCTTAGCTTTTAAGAGATTTTATTCCTCTGATTTAATCCCTTCTGGACAATGAAAGATAGATGCTTAAGCTGGAATGGCTTTGGGATACAGGCAAAGGCTCCCTTATCCTTAAGATTCTTTTCCATATTGGTAATTGGCGATCCCGTTATGACTATAGCAGTCATTTTAATATTGCTTTGGCAAACCCAATCAAGGAGTTCCGCTCCCCCCATATTGGGCATTGCAAGATCAGTAATCAGGAGATCATAGGAGTCGTTCTGTAGTTTCTTGAGAGCAGCAATCCCATCCTCGGCAGTGACTACTGAATAACCTTCCATAGTCAAAAGGGCATAGATCGCCTCTCTAATACCCTTTTCATCGTCTACCACCAGAATCTTATGTGCGTTTTTTGTAGCCATTGTTTACTCCCATCCAAATTTTAAATTTCAGAACACTCTATTTAATTTAGGCATAAATGATATTTTTAATTGGAATTTATTGATGTTGGTTTATAAGTTTTTGAATATCTTGAACTGTGGGCACATCTCCTCTGAAATCAGCAATATGGTTCTCCTCTTCGTCTTCTATGATTAGGGTTGGTGTTGCCATAACGCTGTAATATGCCCCCTCTGCTAATCCATCCAGAGTGTCCAAGTTGTAATTTGTTACATTGATCCCCTCTTTTTTTAATATAATTCCCATATTCTTTGCAGCAGGGCACTTGGGGCAGTCAGACTTAAAAAATATTTTTACTGATCCCATAATATTAATCTTCCTCCTTTCTTTTTTTAGCTTACCCGGTTAGAAATGATATCCCATTAGCGAACATCTCTAACTGGGCTCACAGTTAGCGGGACTTTTACCGTAAGTTAATAACATCTGACTCTTTGTCCTGTAAGAAACCATGGTTTCTAAACCTATCGTTTAGTTCTCCTATCTTACCTTTGTTCCAGCTTGAGGTCTTTGTAAAATAACCCGTGATCCTTGTAATACCTTCTACCTCGTGGGAATCACAGTAGGTGCACTTTTCGGTTAATCCTCTGGCAGTTTTGCCACAGGATATGCAGGTCGTAAACTCAGGAGAAAACGCTATCTGATCGTTTAGGGTGCCTCTAAAGGTTTTTATAACAAAATTTGTCAACGACTCCTTTGATGGCTTTGCCTCACCAAGCCATATATGGGTTAATGATCCTGCCTCTATCAGTGGATGAAAGAGTCCTTCCTTTCTGACCCGTTCAATTGGATTAACTTGTAACGAGACAGGAAGATATGTAGAATTTGTGTAATAAACCTCACCTTTTGATATGTCGCCTTTGACTATGTGACCTGATTCCGGTGAATGGTATTTTAGATCCAATTTAGCAAACCGATAAGCAGTGCTTTCCGCAGGTGATTGCTCAAGGACAAATCTCATTCCGTGCTTTTTACCGAACTTATCGGTCAATAACTTCATATGGGCGATTATCTTTAAGCCAAATTTCAAAGAAGCCTTAGAATCTTGCAATTCCTCACCTGTGTGAATCTTGATCAGTTCATTCAATCCTAACATCCCAATTAAATAAGTAGCTCTATGCATTCTTAAATAGGGAGAGCCATCCTTGTTCATAGTAAGTAAGGCTAAAGGACCTTTTTCTCCAAGGGACAACAATCTTTCTATAAAAGCCTTCTTTTGGAGATGTGCCTGTACTGCCATTTCCATGAATTCAGAGATATTGGAGTATAATTTGGTATCATCTCCTTTTGCCAGATATCCCATTCTGGGTAGGTTTAAGGTTACGTTTTGAAGAGCAGTATATCTCATCTTCCAGGGTTCTTTAGCATCCTCAAGATCAGAGGTCTCCAATTTGAAGCTTAACCGACAGCATTCCGAAATCTTGGCTGTACTACCCCTGTCAAATACAAAGTAGGTATTTCCTTTTTCACTTGCAACATCACATATATGATCTAGAAATGCTTCATGACCCGGTGTCTGAAATAACTTTTCTGTAATATGGACCAGGGGCTTGGGGAAGAAGAAAGGTCTGCCAACCCCATCCCCTTCCTTAAATACATCAAAGAGCAACCACACGAACCTCTGGGACTCTTTTAGATAGTATCCATAAGGTTTGCCAGTATAGGTACCACCAGGACCAATAGCAGGAACATCCTCGAAATGTTTAGGAACTTCCCAGTATAAGTTGATATCTGTAAAGATTGCCTGCCCTCCTCGAGCCACTGCCTGCTGGGAAAACTCAAAGATGAGCATCTGGGCCAGCTGTTTTACCTCTGCATCACTTAATCCTTCTAAATAAGGGGCAAAGAATAGATTAACAGCATCCCATCCGATAGCACCGGCAAAATGGCTTTGTAGTGCAGCAGCGAACTTCACCATATGGGCTAGCAGGACCTCTGGATGCTTTGCAGGTTTTGCTATAGAGAGGGAATTGGGGAGATTTAGACCGAATTTTTTGATATACTCCAGGGACTGCCCTGAACAATAAGGACGATCAATAAACCCCAGATCATGGATGTGTATATCTCCCCGCATATGGGCATCCCCTATCTCTTGTGAAAAGACATTAAGCAGGGCGTATTCCTTTTTAATCACTTCTGCTAAAGTCAGATTTGTAGCTTCAGGGCCATGGGGGACATTGGCATTCTCTTTGTTAGGATGGAGGATGAGCTGATCTACATCATAAAGAGGAACTCCTAAACGGGTATGCATCCTCCGTGCCTGCTCTAAACCCCTTTCGATGAGTTTGGCATCTACCAATTCCCTTATAAGAGGGGCTGTGACAACTGTGATCCTGGAATCAATAATCTGCCTTTCTACTTCCTTGCTGATCTCTTCTGCAGTATCAATATCAACGTAGGTTTCTCTTACCAGGGCATCAACAATTCGTTGCCTGTTCCAGCCTAAAATGTCCTCTTTAGAGGTACGGACAAACAGTGCCATATCAGTGGTTTCTTCGTCAGTTCTTGTCTTTCTGTTTTCAAAATCAATCTTTTTTAAGGTATCCATAAGATGTCTCCAAACGTTAATGATACAGGGCTTGCCTTCAGATTTTTAGGCTATTTGTAGCTTATATGGTATAGATTTTATATGAGACCACAATATATAGTGTATACGGTTTTAAGTAAAGGCACCCCAAAGGGCATAGAAGACTTATCTGGCCTATTTCAAGGTAAGGGCATATCATTTTGCCAGTTTGCTATCATTTTGCTATCATTTTGCCTTTATTCCCTTGTTATTAATGCTCTGAATATTATAGGTTCAATCCTTCCAGCTCCCGTATTTGCTCTTTGGCTTATCCTGAAACGGTTTATACCAAGCCGTATCCAAAGGCGTCACGTGACGCCTGGAGGTACTTGGGAAAGTTGTTTCTAATTGATAATTTACCTGGCAGGCAGTCGGTTTTTCTATAGAATCGTATCATGCCGCGACAGGCACGATTGGATATTCCCGGTGCTCTGCATCACATCATGAATAGGTAGGGGGCAGGTCTTGGGAAATCACTTTTGCTACCAAAAACTTACTTTTCAAGACCTGACCCCTATCTACTCTATTGGTGGATTTGTAATGGGACAAATAGCTTACTTTATATAGCAACATACTGAATACCGAACAACAGCTTTGTGGGGATACTTGGGGTCGTTGTTTCTAATTAATAAATTTCAAAGGGTGGCTGGTAGCCGGACAGTTTAAACATTAGGTATATCAAATTTTCCTCTCCATTCTGCAGAAAAACCTTGACATGTATATTCCTGTCATATACAATAACACATTATGGAAGATGTTTTTGGGAGCTTTGTAGGCTTCCAGTGGGACCGAGGTAATAGTAATAAAAACCTCCTCAAACACAATGTTCAAAACTGGGAGTGTGAGCAGGTCTTTTTTAACAAACCACTCCTTCTCCTCGAAGACTCAGACCACTCGGTTGCTGAAAAGCGATGGGCTGGATTTGGCAAGGCAGATTCAGGGCATCTCCTTGTGGTGATATTCACGAAGAGAGGCAATCTACTCAGAGTCATCTCCGCACGAGATATGAACAGTAAGGAAAGAAAATTCTATGAAGAAAATGAAAAGAAAAATTCCGGATTTTAAGAATGAAGACGAGGAACGAGAATTTTGGGCTATTCATTCCCCTCTGGATTATTTTGATTCGAAAAAGTTCAAAAGGGGTTCATTTCCCAATCTGAAGCCCTCACTCAAATCTATCTCCATTCGTCTTCCAGAAGATTTGCTGGTTGAGCTCAAGACCCTTGCAAATAAGAAAGATGTACCTTATCAAAGTCTTGTAAAAATATTTCTCGCAAGGCAAATTGCTCTCGAACGAGAATCCTTGAGTAGCGGTTCCGGAAGGCGTAAGCAAAAAGTCGCAGCCTAGCCAATAAACCCAGCGGATGGACCACAGCCCCCGCTTATTTCAGTCGTATGCACATAATCTGCCGCCTGCTCACCAGCCAGGTAACCTGTAGAAAAAGCGGCCTGAAGGTTATAGCCCCCCGTATCTGCATCTATATCCATGATTTCTCCGCAAAAATACAGCCCGTCAATCAGTCGCGATGCCATCGTACGCGGATCAATCTCTTTCAGGGAAACGCCACCGGCTGTGACGATGGCTGAGGACATGGGAAGGGCAGATTTAACATTGAAGCGAAGAGACTTGAGCAGGTCAATGAGTTTTTCGCGTTCTTCCGCGTTGATTTGATTCCCCTGCTTGTCGGGGGGAATACCCGTCATAACGACAAACGGTTCAACCATCTTGGCAGGTAGCAATCCGTCAAGAATACGTCGATAGCTCCTTTTGCTGAAACGGTCAAAATCTCTCTGAAGGCGATCGCGAAGCTGGTTTCTGCCCAGGGCAGGTTTTAGATCAATGGAAACACTGACATGGCCATGCTCCAGGGCATCAACAACAACAAGACTCATAAGCAATGTAACCGGCCCTCCGATACCAAAATGGGTGATCATCATATCGCCCATCCGGCTTTCGATAACCGGTCGGGGAGGACATTTCTTCCCTGTGCCTCGCCCTGTATCATGTGTCGGTGTCATGGAAGCGTCAATCTCATCCGACCTACACTGGAATGCCGTCAGACGGACATTGCAAAGGCTGACACCCTGCATAGACTTTGCCAGGGGGACTTCTTCGACAACGAGAGGCACCAACGCGGGGCGAAGCCTGATTATGTTATGACCAAGGGCAGCAGCTATTTTATACCCGTCCCCGGAGGAACCAGTAGCAGGATATGTCTTACCACCGGTCGCTAGGATGACAGCCTTAGCCGGATACTCTCCCTCATCTGTTTGCACGCCCGTCACCCGCCTGTTAGTAACTTGAATCCCTGTAACCCTGGAACCGGTCACAACCTGCACGTCCTGGTCACTGAGGAATTTTCCGAATGCATTAACTACATCGCCGGCACTGTCTGAAACCGGGAATATCCGTCCTCCACGTTCAATCTTCGTCTCTATGCCGTAGTGACTCAAAAACGCCAGCAGGTCTTCTCGAAAGAAGTGATGAAAGGCACTATAAAGAAAGCGCCCGTTGGGACCATACATGGAGATGAATTCATCTATATCCTTGACGTTTGTAAGGTTACAGCGGGTTTTGCCGCTGATCAGGAGTTTCTGTCCCAAATTACGGGTCTTTTCAAGGAGAATGACTTTTGCACCTCTTTTGGCTGCTATACCTGCGCCCATCATACCCCCTGCTCCGCCACCGACTACAACAACATGCATATCTATATCCTTTTTATTATGAAAGCTATACACGGCTCACTGACCCACCACCACCTATTAAATACCATTTTTCTATATTTTAAAACACAAGTTTTTTATTAAAACCCACTACTCCCCCGTAATAAGCAGAACAGTTATTTGAATAAATAAGAAACGGTATTTTAGCCATTGACATAGGATGTACCATCTGATAATTAGTTCATCATGAGAAATGAAAAATTTCCTTTGGAGCGAACATGAGCAGGATTTTTGGGGAACCCATCTTGACAAAGCGGAAGATAAGTATTTTCAGCTGTTTGAGCCCGAAGGGCGAGTTCCTGAAAATGCCTGAAGCGAGTCATAGATGGGTCAAAAAACCTGCACTAGAGAGCGGAAAAGGGAATTTTTCAGTGTGAACTAATTAATATTGATATTAGACCGACAATTTAATTGACTAACACCCTTTAGAGAATGGTTAAAAAGAAAGGGGGTGGAGTAATCTTATAATTGTTGTAGAAACCTATAAACATGACTAATTGGAGGTAAAATAGAAATGGATATTATTTTGATTTGTCGAGATGCTTTAGAGAATTCGGTTATTAGCAATATAGCTATGGCTATGGAAGCCAAGAAGAACGGAAGCAATGCAGGAATTGTGTTTACACAGGAAGCTCTGGCTGCCCTTGCCGGAGGTTCTTTCCGATGGTCGCCTCTGCTGGAAAACCGGGATACTAAGATAAAGGTATCAAAGAATGCAACAGCTATGGGTCTCCAAATAGCAAGCGAAAAAGACAAAAGATGGATTGACATCTACCGTTTGCTGAAATCAGCGAAGGAGGCAGGGATTTCACTTATGGCTTGTCCCTTATGGGTACAGCTTTTACAGGTAGAGGGTAAGCTCCCCCCTGAAATTAGTACTGTAGATTCTCAAACGTTATTCAAGGAAATGAACCAAGCAAAAACAATTATAGGAGGATTTTAGCCATGGCATGGTCAGAATGGGAACCCGTTACAAACATGAATCTTAAGGAGTTAGCATACCATAAGAAATACAGAGATGCCGGTGGCGGAGTAGCAAGAATAATGTTTAACCGTCCGCAAAAGATGAATGCCATGACGAACTTTGGCTGGGCAGAGATAGCTGAAACTGTTTCGGAAGCAAGCACCGATAAAAATATAGGTGTAGTGGTATATACCGGTGCCGGAAATCATTTTGGTGTTGGTGGTGATATGGAATGGGAAGCCGATGGTGGTCTTCAAGGTCCGGGGGGTATGGCACTGGCAAGTGTTCCTAACTTTGACGGTGCAATTCAAAACTGCCTTAAGCCGGTTATTGCAGCTGTAAAAGGGTATTGTATCGGTGGACATAATCATCTGGCCTATCACTGTGACTTCACTATTGCTTCCGATAACGCCATTTTTGGTCAGAACGGACCCAGAGTGGCAAGCCCTGCCCACGGTCATCTCGTGGCTTCTTCTGCCTATATTTTAGGGCTAAAAAGGGCAAAGGAAATGTGGATGGTATGCCGTCAATATACTGCCCGACAGGCATATGAAATGGGTCTGATAAATGCGGTTGTCCCTGAGGTAAAACTCGAAGATGAAGTTGATAGATGGTGTGAGGATCTATTGGGTCTTTCTCCTACTTGCCTTCAGATTGTAAAACAGAGCTTTAATGCTGTTGGAAATGAGATACTGTGGACTACCGATAAGATCCTGTCTCTTCTTGCACCGGACTTCTTTGACAGACCAGAGGTGAAGGAGGCGCATGACGCATTCTTTAACAAGAGAACCCCGAATTTCTGGAAAGATGCCAAAAAAAGCTAAGGGCGGAAAATATTAGGTGACAAAATATTGAAGATTATGGTAACAAATGATGACGGCATCCATTCTCAGGGTCTGGTAACCCTGGCCGATGCCCTCAGGTCTATTGCGGAAGTATGGGTCGTGGCCCCGGATAGAGAAATGAGTGCGGTTAGCCATTCTTTAACTCTCCATAAGCCTCTTCGTGTAAAAGAGATTGCTTCTCAATGCTACTCTGTGAGTGGTACTCCTACGGACTGCGTCAATCTGGGTGTTAACAGTATTTTAAAAGTTAACCCTGATTTAATTGTTTCAGGAATCAATAAAGGTGGGAACCTTGGAGGTGATACTGTCTATTCCGGTACTGTTGCTGCTGCCCGAGAAGGAACTATGCTCGGCATACCATCTTTTGCCATTTCCTTGGTTGCGGGTAAGGACTTTAAATTCCAAACTGGAGCTGCCTTCGCAGTAAGACTTGCTAAACATCTCCTTAAAAATGGACTTCCTAAAGGGACATTTCTCAATGTAAATATCCCAAATAACGAAATAGATGGAAATACCCCATATAGAATTACAAGACAGGGTAAAAGGTTTCGCGTCGGTTCTATCGTTGAAAAGGTGGATCCTAGAGGAGAGAAATACTACTGGTTTGGGAACAGTAACATGGATTTCGAGGAGATAAAAGACTCTGATTCCCAGGCTATTGCTCAAAACTGTATTTCGATTACCCCACTCTGCCTGGATCTGACAGATTACTCCTTAATAGAAGAACTGTCCGCATGGGTTTTATAACAACAGTTTCCAATCCCCTTTTGGGAAGGGTTAAATTAAATACCTGGGATGTGAGCAAAGAGATTTATACAGGCAAAAAACGCAAGAGAGGCCGTTTTCCCCAGGCTATCGGTTTACTATCTATCAGTTAAGGAGTAATGACCTCATACAAAAGGGTATATACAGTACTCATTTTTCTGATACTTCTTGCCGCCTGTGGCAGGACCATATACGGTGTATACCATAGGGTGGAGCAAGGGCAAACCCTTTGGAGGATAGCCAAGACCTATAATGCCGATATCCAGGAGATATCTGAAATCAATGACATAGATGACCCAGCCGATATTGAAATAGGACAGAGGATATTTATCCCTGGGGCAAAAAGGGTCTTGAATGTAAGTGCCTATCCACAAGGGAAAGAGGACATCCCGGAAAAAAGTGGGATCTTTTACCATAAAGGTAGGTTTATCTGGCCTGTAAAGGGGGAGATAACCTCAAGATTTGGCGTCAGAGATGTAAAGAAACACGATGGCATAGATATTAGAGCCCCAAAGGGTACACCAATTATGGCCGCAGATGATGGTAAAGTAACATACAGCGGAGAGGGGGAAAGGGGATTAAGAGGCTATGGTAATCTGATCCTTATCAGCCATAAAGACGATTACGTAACTGTCTATGCACATAATGAGTGTAATCTGGTTAAAGAAGGAGACGTTGTGAAAAAAGGCCAGAAAATAGCACTGGTAGGGGACACAGGAAGGGCCAATGGGACACACCTTCACTTTGAAATACGAAAGGATAGAAAACCCAGAAATCCCATATTCTTTCTGCCATAATCGCCACCACCAAATTAACCCCTTTTGAACATCCTGTCTATCTCCTGATACGTTATCTCCCTCAAAATAGGCCTTCCATGGGGACAGTTGGTAGAAGATACTACACTGTCCAGTTGTTGTAATAGGGATTCAATCTCCCTGGAGCTCAGGCGCTGATTCGCTTTAATAGCCCCATGACATGCCATTAGAATCAGGATTTTTTCGATAAATTCCTCTAATTTGAATGACTTGCCGTAAGGATAGAGTCCATCAATGATGTCCATGATAAGCTGGCGATAGTCCTTGTTGATTAGTATCTGGGGAACAGATTTGACTATAAAGGTATCCCCGCCAAACGGCTCTACCTCCAAACCCACTTCCGATAGTTTACTGGTGTGTTTTTCCAAAAATCTGGCTTCCCTATAGCCCAACTCAATGTGTTGAGGCACCAATAACCCCTGGGAGACAACATTGGAATTCAGGTATTCTTCTTTTAGCGTCTCAAAGATGATTCTCTCATGGGCTGCATGTTGGTCAACAATGATTAATCCTTCATCGCACGAACAGAGTATATAGGTGTCTTTAACCTGACTGATTGGGATCAAAGAAGAGAAGAAGAGAGGGAGAGGCATAATTTTATCCCTATTCCCTTGGGAAAAGGAATAAACGAGAAGATCCTCTGCTATTCTATGACTATGGTCTTCGACCTTTGAATCTACAGGTGGTATCTCATAAGGGATTACCAATCTTTCTTTAATCCACGGGGCTTTCCTCAAAGTGCCCTGTAGTGCCTCAACAATAAGGTCATGGACCTTTTGCTGTTCTTTAAACCTTACCTCTCTCTTTGTTGGATGGACATTCACATCAACCCAATGAACCGGAATGTTGATAAATAGGATTACTACAGGATATCTATTCTTCATTATTAAGGTTCTATATGCCTCCATAATGGCGTGATTAACTACCTTATCCCTGACAAATCGCCTGTTTACGTAGGTATAAATGGCTCTGCCCGTTGAACGTGTAAAATTGGGTTCAGATATGAATCCCCTAATATCTATAGCCTCTTGCGTCAGCAATACCTCGTACAGATTCCCATAGACATCCCTGCCAAGCAACTCAGTTATTCTATTCATAATATTTTTGGTAATAGGTGCATTGATGATTACCTTGCCATTATGAAGGAGTTTAAAATGTATCTCAGGATTTGCCAGGGCTGTCTGGGCAACAACATCAACGATGTGACCTAATTCCGTATTATCTGTCTTTAGAAATTTTAATCTGGCCGGTGTATTATAAAAGAGATTGTTGACTTCAATGGTTGTCCCTTCAGGACAGCCCGCTTCAGAAACCTCCTTTATTTTCCCACCCTCAGAGTATACGTGGGTGCCTGCCAAAGAACCATTGGGCTTCGTTGTAATCCGCATCTTAGAAACCGATCCAATACTCGGCAGGGCTTCTCCCCTGAAGCCCATTGTGTTAATTCTAAAGAGATCCGCCTCCCGAAACACCTTGCTTGTAGAATGCCTTTCAATGGACAGTAA
>JBAZOX010000040.1:0-14500 GCA_041648535.1 Desulfobacteria bacterium
TTACGATTCACGGATTACGAATTTGTGCCTCAAGCTATCGGCTTTAGCCGATAGTAGCTGACATCCGCTCGGAAGCAATAATTGCAGCTCCGAAGGCACCAACTATCTGGGGCTCATAAGGGACAAGGAGACTGGTTTCTATCCTCTCTTCGATAGCACGCACAACCCCTGCGTTTTTAGCAACCCCCCCTGACATCACCACTTTTTCCCTCAAACCTACCTGCCCTACCATACCCATGATACGCCTGGCAATAGCATGGGCTATGCCTGCTGCAATATCCGCCTTCTTATGACCCCGGGCAAAGAGGGATATAACCTCTGATTCAGCAAAGACGGTACACATGCTGCTTACATCTACCTTCTCCTTAGAGGCAAAGAACAAATCGCCCATCTCAGAAATATCAACCGACAGAGCCAATGCCATTACCTCTAAAAACCGACCTGTTCCGGCAGCACATTTGTCGTTCATAACAAAGTTGGTCACTCTACTGTTGTCACCAATTCCTATTACCTTGCTGTCCTGACCGCCAATATCAATGACTGTATGAACTTCGGGGAAAAGCCTTGCAGCTCCCCGTGCATGGCATGTTATCTCAGTAACCTCGGCATCAGCATGAGCAACAGCCCCTCTTCCATAGCCTGTCCCCAATGTATAGCTTATATCACCTTTCTTCAAACCGGCGGATTTAAGGGCATTCTCTATGGACTCCTCAGCCGCACCCTTATAGTAGTGCCCGCTTCGCATAATATCATATGACAGGATTTTCCCATCCCCATCCAATATCACCGTCTTCGTACAAAGGGAACCTACATCTACCCCCACAACTACAGCCATTCTCTTACCTTCTTCTTGAATCTATCATTTCGTATAACGCCTGAAGCCTTGTCTCTATCTGAGCATCTGAAATCATAGCTGAATCAATCATGTCTCCTTCAACAATTACCCCAGGAATCCCGTACTTTTTATCCAACACATCTATTACCTCCGGTTGAGAAAGGTTCATTATCCTGCATGTCTTGGAGGAAAACATGATGAGTCCGTCAAGGGAGTAATCATTAATCAACTTGCCTATCAAGTCTATCGTTCCCTTGGGGGAGAAGGTATAAATCAGGTGACTTTCCATGCCATAATACAGATCTGCCCAGGTCTCAACCGGATGTTCAGGGTCAATCAGTTCCGGATGGGGGAAAAACTCCCATGGGTATCTTCCACAGAGGACAACAGCGCCATGAGGAATAAATTTGCGCATAAATTTGCCTAAAAATGCCCAGGGAAGCCACCCATCCCAGTATAGCCGGTATTTCTCTCCATCCGGGGCTATTGCAGGGATGCCCTTTTCTCTCCTTTCCTGCAATTCTTTTAAGAGCTTCTCATAATAGGTGACACCCGCAGGATTTCCCATCAAATAGAAAACAGGCGCAATACTTACACCATAGTCCCAGAGTGTCCAACGAGAGGGTTTGTCCTTAAAAAACTCCCAGCACTGATTTCTGAGTGTCGCTACCTTTTTGAGTACGCTTAAAATCTCACTCATCCGATCATAGTCGAAGGGCTTTCCGCATACCTCTTCAAGAGTCGGTATAACGACCTCTTTAAATTGCCTGTAAACAAATTCTCTTATTCGGGGCATGTCTTCTACATTGAAAACAGCAGGAAGATCAATAGGCAAAACCCGAACTCCAAATCTTCGATGAAGCCCTTCAGCATAATGGGACATTTCAGGGCAGAGGCGACCTGCTATCATCAAATCAGGCATGGGAAGTATTGCCTGTGGATTTATGGGTATCCCTCTGGCTACTGCTTCGCCCATCCCCATGTGAAGCCGATGATAGGAGCATGTTTCAGGAAGGTCCCCCGCCATCTCTGCAACCTTCAACACCTCTTCTCCTGCCCCTATGCCTCCGCAGTATGCGGCATAACCGGCCATAAAGTGGCATTTCATGCCCATTGCATAAGCAAAGATAAAACTGGGGCCTGACGCCCATGCCACCAATTCCCCTCTCTCCTTGGCCGTTCTCAGGTCAGCCCAGTGTTTATCTACCAGTGGTCTAATCTCATTCGTTGTTTGAAGCCGATTTACCTTATACTTTGCGTCCATCATACACCTCCTATTGTCTCCGCAAATGACTGCAGCCTGGTCTTTACACCTTCCAGAGAGATAATCTCATGCTCCATCTCTATCATCACCTCAGGCACCCCCTTTTCCGCCATCTTGCTCCTGAAATCAGGATAATAACAGGTGTGAGGAGGACAGTACTTTACCCGAACACTGATAATGCCTTTAGCATCATTATCCCTCATCTTCTTTATGGCCTCATCACCCCAATGGATATCCCAAACCCCCTTGGTAGGACAGAGAGGGGTTTTGGTAAGATAACGATCAGCAAGGGCCTCTATCGGGTTACCATTAATATTTGCCTTGTTTGCAAAATATCTTGAACCAACGTATAGATCATCATCAGGAACAATCATCCCCAGATCCTCTATCATATCAAGGATGTCAAATTGAAGGGTCTGACAGAGGCAGCCAACCAGGATAACCTTAATCCTTTCTTTTTGGACTTTGACACTCTTTTCTTCCATCCCTTTAATAAGCTCTGTCAGCAATTCATTGTGGTCTTCTTTGGGCATCAACATGCTCGACCATACAATCTGCATGACCTCTTTTGCCTTTAATATCCCCGGTTTTGCCCGTCGTATTTCATAGACCCTTTCCATAAGGCTGCGGTTCTTATTATATGTTTCAATACTCTTCTTGAGGCTGTCATCGCTTATCTTTTTGCCGGTGAAGTCTTCTAACGATGCCTTAAAAGATTCCAATTCTTTTAGTGTAAAATCCCTTGTGGGATCGCCGGGATAGATGGCAGGAAGGTATAAAATCTTCTGGTAGGCAGGCTTAAAATGCCTCTCCATAATAAAGGGAAACTCTCCGGCTTGCAGGCATTGCCTTATATGGAAGACAAACCCGTCCATAAAACTAAGTTTTCCTCTCACTGCATCATCAACAAAGCTTCTTGTAATACCACAGTCATAGGGTGGCACATGAGCATGCCCCCACGTTACCGGTTCGTTACCTCTCCATATTACTACCGGAATCAGATCGGCTGCATGGACTATCTCTTCCGGAACGTGCATGGGGAAACATCCAATAATCTTCTTATTCTTACGCTCCTTGAGTCCGGCAACATAGGCGTAAGGATCTGATGTGACCTCTGCAATCTTACTCAATACCCTTTCCATACTGCACTCCTTTCTTCTACATTGTTTACCTTAACATAGAGACGCTTTGCACAACCTGTCGAGAGCTTTGAAGAAGTCCCCTGAGAGCGAATTCATAGATTTTTTGGGGAACCCACCTTGGCGAGCGTAATGTAGAAAATCACGTCCCTACTCTATCTTTTTCTTATCCCATCTATCGTCTCGAATAACGCCTCGAGCCTGGTGTCTATCTGAGAGTCGGAAATCATGGATGCATCAACCATGTCAGCCTCAATAACAACTCCGGGTACGCCATGCCTCTTATATAATACATCCATCATATCCGGCTGAGACAAGTTCCAAAGCCTGCATGACTTGGAGGAAAACATGATCATTCCATCAAGTGAGTATTCCTCTATCAGGTCGCTTATAAGCTCAAGGGACCCCTTTGGGGCTTTGTTGGAAAAGCATCGGGGGCTATCCTCGCCCCAAAATGCATCGACAAAGGATTCCAGGGGATGCTCAGGATCGAGCCGTTCAGGATGCATGAAAAACTCCCAGGGATATCTTCCACATATGCAAACAGCCCCATTCGGGATCAGTTTGCGCATAAATTTGCCCAAAAATGCCCATGGTATCCAACCATCCCAGTACAGCCGGTACTTCTCTCCATCCGGGGCTATCGCCGGAATGCCCTTTTCTCTCCTTTCCTGCAGCTCTTTCAGGAGTTTCTCATAATAGGTAACGCTTTCAGGTTTCCCCATCAAATAGAAGACCGGCGCAATGCTGACACCATAATCCCAGAGTGTCCAACGAGATGGCTTATCCTTAAAAAACTCCCAACACTGATTTCTGATAGTGGCCGCCTTTTTTAGTACAGTCAAGATCTCACTCAAGTGATCATAATCAAAGGGCTTGCCGCATACCTTTTCAAAAGCCGGGATAATAACTTCTTTAAATTGCCTGTAAACAAATGCCTTAACTCTCGGCACATCCTCCTTTGCGTAAGCAATGGGAAGCTCAACAGCAACAACAGGAACGTTCATCCTTCGGTAAAGTCCCTCAGCATAATGGGACATCTCCGGGCATAAACGACCGGATACCATTAAATCAGGCATTGGAAGTAGTGCCGCCGGGTTTATCTGTATCCCCTGCTTGATGGCTTCAGCCATGCCCATGTGAAGCCGATGATAGGAGCACGACTCAGAAAGCTCCCCTGTCGCTTCAGCCACCTTCAGAACCTCGTCAGCAGCTCCTATTCCACCACAGTATGCCGCATAACCGGCCATAAAGTGGGATTTCATGCCCATGGCATAGGGGATTATAAAAGTGGGGCCTGATGCCCATGCAACTTTTTCTCCTCTTTCCTTGGCTGTTCTGAGGTCAGCCCAGTGCTTATCCACCATTGGTCTAATATCATTAGTTGTCGCAAGCCGATTTACTTTGTATTTTATGTCCATTATACACCTCCTATTGTCTCTGCAAATGACTGCAACCTGGTCTTTACACCTTCCAGAGAGATAATCTCGTGTTCCATCTCTATCATCACCTCAGGCACACCCTCTTCCACCATCTTGCTCTTGAAATCAGGATAATAACAGGTGTGAGGAGGACAGTACTTTACCCGAATACTGATAATACCTTTGGCATCATTATCCCTCATCTTCTTTATGGCCTCATCACCCCAATGGATGTCCCAAACCCCCTTTGTGGGACAGAGTGGGGTTTTGGTAAGATAACGATCAGCCAGCGCCTCTATCGGGTTACCATTAAGATTTGCCTTGTTTGCAAAGTATCTTGAACCAACGTATAGATCATCATCAGGAACAATCATCCCCAGATCCTCTATCATATCAAGGATGTCAAACTGCAAGGTCTGGCAGAGACAGCCGACGAGGATAACCCTTGCCTTGTCTCCTTTGCTTTCTACAGTCTTTTCCTCCATGTCCTTAATGAGCTCTTTCAGTAATTCATTATGGTCTTCCTTGAGCATCAACATGCTGGACCATACTATCTGCATTACCTCTCTTGCCTTCAATATCCCCGGTTTTTCTCTCCTTATCTCATAGACCCTCTCCAGGAGGCTGCGGTTTTCATTGTATATCTCGATACTCTTCTTGAGACTGTCATCGCTTATCTTCTCGCCTGTAAAGTCTTCAAGTGAGGTCTTGAAGGACTCCAAATCATCCAGCAAGAATGACCTCACCGCCTCTCCCTCATAGATGGGAGGCAGGTACAGAACCTTCTGATAGGCCGGTTTTACATTTTTCTCTATGATCAGGGGAAACTCTCCAACCTGCAAACACTGTCTTACATGAAAGACCATCCCATCCATAAAATTCAGCTTCCCTCTTACAGCATCATCAACAAAGCTTCTTGTAATACCGCAGTCATAAGGCGGCACATGGGCATGCCCCCATGTTACTGACTCGTTGCCTCTCCATATCACCACCGGGATCAGACCCGCAGCGTGGACAATCTCTTCAGGAACATACATGGGAAAACACCCGATGACCTTTTTTCCTGTGCGCTCCTTAAGCCCAGTAACATAGGCATAAGGATCTGATGTGACCTCTGTAATCTCACTCAATACTCTTTCCATACTATACCCCTTTCTTTCACCTTGGTAACTACTCAGGCACAAAGTAGCAAAGGCACATAGGCACAAAGCAGAATGGAGTAGGGTCGTGAATCGATTTACGACTTACGATTCACGGATTACGAATTTGTGCCTTTGGTGCTCTGTGCCTCTGTGCCTACCTGAATAGTTATGTTTATCTTATAGTCAATTCAGGAAATAAGCTTCTAGCATTTATCAGCCTTTGCACATAGGGGGCTCCCTGGGCAAAGACCCATGTCCTTGCATCCCTGAACATACGCTCTACAGGGTGGCGTTTTGTACAGCCAAAACCCCCATGAACCTCCACTGCCAGGTTAGTAGCCTTCAGGAGTAATTGGGATGCAAATGCCTTGGCGGATGCGGTCTCGGCGCTGTGTTTTACCTTCCTGTCAGCGAGTATTGCGGCCTTGTAGACGAGGAGTCGGGCCGCTTCAATCTCAGTAGCAATGTCACCCAGGGAGAAACTGACCATCTGATACTCACCTATAGGGTGACCAAAGGCATGCCTGCTCTTAGCATATTTAACAGCCTCTTCAAGGGCTGCTCTTGTCAGTCCAACAAAACCGGCAGCCAGGGTAGTTCTGGTCTCATCAAGGGTGGATAGGGCATACTTCAGCCCTTTCCCTTCTTCACCAACCAGTTGTTCCTTCGGAAGCACACAGTCCTTAAATAGCACCTCTTCATCCTGGTGTCCTCTGCATCCCATAGTCGGAACCTTTTCTATAACTGAATAACCGGGTGTCCCCTTTTCTATCACAAATGCGCTGATACCCCTTGCTCCCCTGGAAGGATCAGTCTTTGCCATAACCACTCCCCAATCTGCAGCATGGGCAAAGCTCATATACCTCTTTCTCCCATTGAGAACATACTTGCCATTTTTGATCTCGGCAACGGTTTCAAGGGCACTGGCATCGGAACCCACACCGGGCTCGGTAAGACCAAAGGCGCCAAATGCCTCTCCTCTGGCTACAGGTGCCACATACTTTTTCTTCTGTTCTTCGTTGCCGCCCGCCAGAATAGTCGTTGGTGCCAGGCCGGGCGCCTCCATAAGCATTCCGGCCATGGCAGACTGAGAGGCATATGTAATCTCCTCAGCAGCTATGCATATATCCAATATAGGCCATGCAGTGCCATCGTACTCCTTTGGTATATACATTGCCATATATCTATGGGGGGACTGCCCCATCTTTTTTATCAGGTCCCAGGGCATTTCGTCCTTTTCGTCAATCTCAGCAGCTATGGGTGCAACCTCTCTCTTGCCAAATTCCCCTGCCTGTCGTTTAATCTCTTCCTGTTCCGTTGTCAGATCGAAACAAATAGACATTGTTTTCCTCCTTTCAGTGAGACCTTTGCAAAACCTGCCGAGAGCTTTAAAGAAGTCCCCTGAGAGCGAACATCTTGCAAAAGTTTACAGCGGTCAGCTATCAGCATTCAGTAATTATTTTTCCAAAGCCCGAAGTTGTCTTATTCCGGAGTATAACTTATATAATCTTCCTGATCCCTGTAAAGTGCTTGTAGCGAGCTTACCCCGTTAGAGAAGGAATCTCTAACTGGGCTTAGATGGGGCAAAAGATGTATGCTGAAGCGAAAAGGGGTACTTTTCCAGTGTGGACTAACTAGTACATCGTTCCATAAATACATATGCAATACTGTCATTTCGAGCAAAGCGAGAAATCTTAATGAATATGCATTATTAGAAGATATCTCCCTTTGGTCGATATGACATCTTAATTACGAAACGCTCTACTAGACCACAAAGATTCTCCCCAGATGTCTCCTCATTAATCTGCCTACCTGAAATAGATGTTCCTCCACAGCTTTCCTGGCAGCTTTTGCATCTCTTTCAGAAAAAGCCTTCAGGATATTTTTATGGGCAAAGATACTTGAATCTATCATCCCAGGGCTTGTACAACCAAGATACCAGTACCTCCCCAATGGCCCGGTCCTCTGATTCAATAATCTTATCAGAAGAGACTTTTTACACGCTGAAATATAAATATTATGAAATTCATTGTTTAACTTTAGCCACCTCTCATAGTCACTCTGACACTCCCCGTCCTCTAAAATGAGCTCTATTCCCCTTATCCTATCTATATCTGCCTCTGAGAGGTTATCCACGGCCAAATAGGCTGCGAGACCTTCAAGTACACCGGCAATAAAATACATCTCCTCTATCTCTTCAGGAGACGATTTTAATACTGCAGCCCCTTTATTGGGGATTATCTTCACAAGCCCCTCAGTCTCCAGCCGCTTTATTGCCTCCCTCAAAGGTGTACGGCTTACGTTGAGCCTTTCTGCCAGTGATACCTCTACCAGCCTTTCGCCAGGCTGAAAGTAACCGGAATATACAGCCTTCCTTAGGAATTTATAGACGGATTTCTCTATAGATTCGCCCTTTTTTACTAACAACTTAAACTCAAAGGGGTTGTTGCTCAAGAATTGACCTCCAGAGAATAATACAATCCAGAATACAATATATTTTATCGTACTTTATAATAAACAGTGATAGTTGGTCAAGGTTTTTTTGTTAGTAGAATTCCCCCATGAACTCTTAACCTCAAGAGACTGTCAACATATGACCTCTTTCAAAAAACTCATTCCATTCTCAAGAGAATTTACACCGAACGCCGAGGCTATGGTCTGTCCTACATCGGCAAAGGTACGTCTGACACCTAAACATCTTCCTTTAGGACAGGATGGGTTAAACACGAGCAGAGGAACGTACTCTCTGGAATGATCTGTGCCCGGGGTTGTGGGATCGCATCCATGATCAGCCGTAATAATCAGCAGATCACCATCGGTTAGCAAGCCTAAAATCTCAGGAAGGCTGTTGTCAAACTCTTTCAGTCCGTTGGCATATCCTTTAACATCTTTTCTGTGTCCCCATATCATATCGAAGTCGATCAGGTTTGTAAAGATCAGCCCCTTATTCGTATATTTTATCGCTTCAATGGTCTTGATTATTCCATCAAGGTTGTTTTCGGTAGGGATTGTTAGACTCAATCCTCTGCCTGCAAATATGTCGCTGATTTTACCTACACCTATCACCGGCAATCCAGCCTCTTTCAGGACGTCTAAAATCGTATCCCTGGGAGGAGGAATTGAATAATCTTTTCTTGCCCTTGTTCTTTTAAAACTACCGGGTTTGCCAATAAAGGGACGGGCTATCACCCTTAATACACTATAGGGATTCAGTATCTCTCTGGTTACCTGACAGATCTCATAGAGCCTAGTTAGAGGTATTATGTCCTCATGGGCAGCAATCTGAAACACACTATCCGCTGAAGTATATATTATAGGTTTTCCTGTGTTTAAGTGCTCCTCTCCCAGGTCTTTAATGATCTCTGTGCCTGAGGCTGGAAAATTTCCAATGACATCCAGCCCTGTTGCCTCCTTAAACTTTTCTATAATCCCCTGTGGGAACCCATTTGGGAATACTGGAAAAGGAGTATCCGGAATCACACCGGCTAGCTCCCAGTGGCCTGTAGTGGAGTCCTTCCCCTTCGACATCTCTGACATCTTTCCATAAAAGGCCGTGGGTTCTATGTTTTTTCTTATTCCCTTTATATCCTCTATCAATCCCAATCCCATAGACTCTAAATTTGGGAGATTCAATCCTCCTAATTCCTCAGCAATATTTTTAAGGGTATTGCTTCCAATATCACCATAATCCAGAGCATCCGGCAGTTCACCAATGCCAACACTATCCAATACGATAAGAACTATGCGTTTAATGCAAATTGATGACATTAAATAACCGTCTCCTCCTTAATAAAATTCGTAAGTCGTGAATCGTGAATCGTAAGTCAATGTCGTTGACTTAAGCTCTCTTCCCCATAATACAGTATCCCTTGGGCGTCATTCCTGCGAAAGCAGGAATCCAGTCTTTTCAAGCAGTTCTAGACCCCGGCTTTCGCCGGGGTGACAGCATGGGCCAACGGAATTTTCCTTAAGTCAATGACATTGAATCGTGAGTCGGAAATAAATAAAAAAAACCCATTCACGATTCACGATTCACGACTTACGAATTAAAAGATACCAGCAACAAGCCAAAATTACAAGGGGAAACCAGGGAGAAAAAAACGATTTACAAGACTCGATTTATATTATACGATAAAATTTTATAGTATCCGTTATCCGTGGTCAGTTGTATGTGTATATGGGAGCTTGCGGTTGAGCATCTTAAACAGATACATCGGTAGAGAATTTTTAAAGATATTTTTTTTGAGCATGAGCGCTTTTGTTGTCATCTATCTTATAGTTGACGTTCTTGAGAATATAAATGACTTTATTAGGCAGGGGGTCCCTCTCTCTACAACTATTGAATTTTTCATGTTTAAGATCCCCCTTATAATGGTTCAGGTCGCCCCTGTTGCCACTCTGCTTTCCTCTGTAATAACCTTAGGGATACTGTCTAAAAACAGCGAAATTACAGCTATTATGACAAGCGGGGTAAGCATATATAGGATTATTGTTCCTGTCATAGGGATATCCATGCTGGTCAGTATTGGTTCTCTGGTAGGCAATGAGTCTATTTTACCCTATACAAACCAGAGGATCAAATATATTGAAAGTACAGGATTAGAAAAAAAGAATCCGCGCGGTTCTTTTAAACAAAACAGGATTCTGTACAGAAGTAACAACTCCATCTATAATATCAACATATTCGATCCCAAAAAAAACACCCTCCAAGGTATAACCATCTACTATTTTGACAAAGATTTCAATTTGATTAGGCGTATAGACGCAAATACAGCTAGATGGATTAATAAGAGATGGTATTTCTATGACATTTGTTCCAGAAACTTTGATAACGGAGGAGAAGTCGGAATGGAAACGTGGCATGAAAAAATAATTCCTATCTCAGAGACTCCTGACGACTTTAAGATTGTAGAAAAGAGTGCCGATGAGATGAGTTACACTGAACTTAAAGGCTATATTAAAAAGATTAAAGCCGAAGGCTACGATGCTACAAAATATCTGGTTGATATGCATGCAAAGCTGGCTTTTCCTTTTGCGGGCATCATAATGCCGCTTTTTGGGATACCCTTTGCCCTAAGAACAAGAAGGGAGAGAGGAATCATTAGCGGGATTGGGATTAGCATAATAATAAGCTTTGGTTATTGGGTTATACTGTCAATTGCTCTTTCTTTAGGGCACAATGGCACTCTCCCACCTATAGTTTCTGCATGGATATCCAATTTTATCTTCTTGATGGTTGGAATCTTTATGTTGTTGAATGTAAGATAATCAGGAAGCATTCAGCTGACCGCGGAACCTCCTTAATTCAATTTCTCCAACTCTTTCTTGGCTATCTTAGCCTCATTAGAGCCTGGATGATCCTTAATGACCTTTTGGAATAACAGCATGGCACTGTTTTTGTCCCCCAATCTATAAAAGGCCAAACCCTGTTTTAATAGGGCACTGGGGGCCTTGTTGCCCTTGGGATATTTTCTTAAAACCTCTTCAAATTCCAGTATAGCCTCTCTGTACTTTTTTTCTATAAAGAAGGATTCCGCAATCCAGTATTGGGCATTATCCGAATAGTTGTCATTGGGAAATACCCTTAGATATTTTCGAAACCCTGTTCTAGCGGTATTTATATCCCCTTTCTTAAAGTCATTGTACGCCTTTTGGTACAACTCCTCACTGGTTGGTCTCTTGGTTTCGGTTGCCTCTTTCTCCTCACTCTGTTCGGAAGTTCCCTCCTTAGAGGGAGTTTCTCCAGTAGAAGGGGCGCTTTCAGAGACCAAAAATCCCTCCAGAAAAAGGAGACGCTTCTCCAATCCAGACAATTTTGCTTCAATGGTCTTTGTTTCAGATTCATACCCCTTTTTTAAAGAGGTATTTTCTCTGTTTTGTTTATCTAAAAGATAACCGTATTCTTCAATCTTTCCTCCCAAAGATCGAATCTGAACCTGTAAGTTATCTAGCCTTGCGCTTGCATCAGCCTGATTCTTCCTCACAGGACTTATAGATTCCTTAATATTACCTTCGAGCCCTGTAATTCTATCCTCAATTTCTTTAATATTACCTTTGAATCCTGTAATTCTATCCTCAATTTCCCGTATTTTTTCCTCATTTTTCTTCAGCAGGTTAAGAGACTGCTCAGTATCCCTTTTTATATCCTTTCTTAAACCAGAGATCTGCGCGTTTAAGCTACTTAAATCATATTGAATGCCAACAACATCCTTTTTAGAGGCGCACCCATTCAAGAAGAATATAAGGGATACCGAAATCAAAAATAAAATCGGCCTCCATAATGGAAATAACAGGGATTTATAGGCATTAATAACCAAGACCCTCTCCTTACAAATAAACCAAGACCCTTCGGGGAATGGAACCCTTGTGGAGGACCTTGCTAAGGTTCACTCTCCTCACTTTCTTAGTGAGAGGGTTATTCTGAACCTATTTTAAAGTGCGCCCTTCTATTCTTTGCCCATGCATCCTCATTGTGTCCTGGATCTAAGGGTTTCTCCTCGCCATAACTTATAGTGGAAACCCTGGGAGCCTCAACTCCAGCAGTGACCAGGTACTCCATAGCACTGTTTGCTCTTCTCTCCCCCAAAGCCATGTTATACTCATTCGACCCCCGTTCATCACAGTACCCCTCAATCTTGATTTTTAAATCAGTATGACCCTGAAGCCAAGAAACCTTCTTTGCCAATATCTCTCTTGCTTGATTGGTGAGGGAGAATTTGTCAAAATCGAAGTGAATATCCGTATTCTCAAATTCTTCTCTAACTGCTGCTTCTCTCTTGGCAGCCTCTTCTTTCCTGGCAGCCTCTTCTTTAATAGCAGCCTCTTCTTTCCTGGCAGCCTCTTCTTTAATAGCAGCCTCTTCTTTCTTGGCAGCATCTTCTTTAATAGCAGCCTCTTCTCTTTCTCTCTGTTTCTTAAGATCTTCTTCTCTCAGTTGCGCCTCTCTTGCGGCTTTCTCGTCAGCCTCTGATTTCAGAGGCTGGGAAACCTTTGGTTCTTCCTTCAACTCTTCCTTTACTTTTTCCCCGGCCTTGGCTGCTTCTTCTTTCTTCTCAATCCCTTCCCTTAGAGCCTTTTTTGAGCAGGCATTTAAAAACAAGGAAAAGGAAACTATTAAACCAAAAACCAACAAATAAACCGACAACCTTTTAACCATTTTTTATTACCTCCTTTTGTTAAATTAAAGTAACTGCTCAGGTGTTTAGGCTGAAGTCTATAAACATCTCGAAAAGCCTTCCGCCTTCAATCTATCTTCCTGAGTATTTGCGATTTACCCCTAAAAGCCTTCAGTCTTCAGTCTATCTATACTATACCACTCACTGGAGTCTAGGGGACCAGCACGGATTCAATTGGTTTCCCTTGAATGCCCCAATCTGTCTTTGCCCGCTTCCATCAGCCCTCATTATATATATCCTTTTATTTCCCCCTCTGGCAGAGGTAAAGGTTAAAAATCTACCATTAGGAGACCATGATGGGTATTCATTATCCCCTGAGTTTGATGTAAGCCTTCTAACATCCGTTCCATCAGGATTCATTGTATATATATCAAAGTGTCCCTCTGCCAAAGAAGAAAATGCAATTTTGTCTCCTTTTGGAGACCATTTTGGAGAAGCACTGTAGTTCCTCTGGAAGGTGAGCCTCTTCACATCTTCCCCTTGAGAATTCATAACGTAAATATCTGGATTTCCTGATCGGTCGGAGACAAAGGCGATTTCTTTCCCATCTGGGGACAAGGTGGGAGAAACATCTATCCCCCAATCATTTGTCAGGCGTTTGAGCCTCTTTCCCTCTTTATCAAGCACGTATATTTCAGGGTTTCCCTCTAAGCTCAAGGTTACTGCCAGTTTCCTCCCATCCGGGAACCAGGCAGGGGCTATATTCAAGCCTTTGTAATGGGAAATTCTATCATCTTTATTGACAATAATGTCTTTAACATAGAGATCGGGATTCCCATCTTTGTATGACGTAAAAGCAATCATTTTACCATTAGGGGACCATGCGGGGGAAAGGGCAATAGATTTATGATTGGTAATTTTTATCATGTTATGCCCATCAAAGTCAATAACATAAATCTCTTTATACCCCGATTCATCTGAAACAAAGGCTATCTTTGTGTCAAAGACCCCTTTCTCGCCTGTAAAACTCAGTAAAATCTCATTACAAAACCTGTGTATCATCTTCCTGATGTCCTGTCTCTTGCCTACATACCTCTTACCCAGAAGAAACCTGCCTTGGAATACGTCATACAGTTTAGCCTCTATCTCCAGATTGCCATTATCAAAACGAAAGCTGCCTTTCACCAGAGCTTCAGCGCCAATTGCAGACCAATCCCTAAAATTGATTTTATTATCATTGCCGGATTTAGAGTCTACAGGAGATTCTATGAAGAGGGAAGGATCTATAATAGCGAAAAATCCGGAAATTTCCAGATCTTGAGTCAATACTTCAAATATCTCTTTTGATATATCCCCTTTGTTATCTTTCCCTTTAATATCCTTGAAATAGGTTATAGCTATCGGGAATCTTCTAAATGAAGGAGAATCTATATCAATGTATGTCTTTGTATGAGAAAGGGCAGGACTAAAGAAAAGTAAACATATAAATATAATAAAAATATAACCTGTTTTTTTCATTAAAAAAATCTTCCTTGACCCCTTGCATCCTTGAACCCTCAAGCCCTCGGCTTTAGCCAATGACGG